>JAZNHY010000186.1:0-4182 GCA_045577235.1 Lachnospiraceae bacterium | reverse complement strand
CTTTCATCAATTACATCTGATACGTTGTCATAAAATGACGGTTCTTCAGCCAAAAATGACAAAACCATTTTCTGGCACTGAGCCAGAGCTGTTTTTGCCTCGTCTTTTTTCTTAATGATCGTTGGGGTGGTTGTAAACCCTTGTCTATTATCATTGCTCAAAGAAAGTTTTTTTGTCTTTTCTTTCAGCATAGAATACTCAATCTGAAATTCTTTTGAAACAGCCTGAATGTAATTATCCTGTTCCAGACGGTCTTCGATATAACTTAATCTTTTTGCTGTTTCATTGAAGAATTTTGTTTTCTCATCAGGATCGTTAAGATCAAATTGATCCTGCAAGCAATATATTTCAAATATTAAACTATTTTTTGCATTTTTCAAGCGTTCTTTGAAAAAATCCGTTCCTTCTGCTTTGATCAGTTCATCAGGATCTTTATAAGGTGAAAGATCCAGCACTTTTACAGAAAGCCCAGCATCACGAAGCTTTGGAATAGCACGGAGTGCAGCATCTCTGCCCGCAGTATCAGAATCATAAGAAATAACTACATTCCCGGTATAACGTTTCAGGATATCCGCATGTCCTTCTGTTAACGCTGTTCCTAACGATGCAACAGCATTGGTAAAACCAGCCTGATGCAGAGAGATTACATCCATATATCCTTCACACAGAATCAGTTCTTTTCCTTTATGTTTCTTTGCTGCATGGAGCCCATAGAGTGTCCGGCGTTTGTTAAAACAGATTGTTTCAGGAGAATTCAGATACTTTGGTTCCCCTTCTCCCATCACACGTCCGCCAAAAGCAATCACTTTGCTGCGCACATCCATGATAGGAAACATAACTCGGTTCCAAAAATAATCATGTGTATCGGTTTCCCTGATAGAAAAAAGTCCACTCTCTTTCAGGATATCATCTGTGAATCCTTTACTTTTCATATACTGGTACAGATCATCCCGGTATTTATCAGAATAACCTAACCCAAAGCTTCGGATCGTTTCGTCAGACAATCCACGGTCAGTCAAATACTTCAGTGCATTTTTACCGCGTTCACTTTTCAGTAGATGATAAAAGTACTTAGCAGCTTCTTTATTGACCTCCAGGATTGCATCTTTTTTTTTGGATAAAGCTTCCTGCTCTTTGGAATAGTCCGGCTTTGGAAGAGCAATGCCTGCACGGTCCGCAAGTGTTTTTAATGCATCTGTATAAGAAACATTCTCATACTGCATAATAAACGTGAGGACAGTACCCCCTTTATGACAGCCGAAGCAGTAATACATCTGCTTATTGCCATTATCTGTCACGGAAAAAGAAGGCGTCTTTTCATTGTGAAACGGACACAACCCAAAATAAGTGGAGCCTTTCTTGGTCAGCTTCACGTAGGATCCAATCACATCCACAATATTATTCGATTCAATAACCTGGTCTACGACCTCCTGCGGATAAAACACTTACTTCCCCCAGAACTCTGGAATAAACAGTTCTGTAAAAACAGCTGTACAATAATAATCTGTCATGCCGGAGATATAATCACAGACAGCTCTTTCCGGCTTTGTGTTTTTATCTGTGATCAGCGCTTTAATATCATCCGGAAGTTTCTCCTGATGATCCAGATAATAATCATATAAAGTGATGACCATGCCCTCTGCTTTGTATTCTTCCGTCTTGCAGGATGAATTAAAATACAGATTATCAAACATAAACTGCCGCAGTTCAATCATTGCTTCAAAAGCCTCCTGCGACATAACAATATCGTCACGGTCAATCGAATTTTCAATAATATTCTTTACCAGAAAATCGAGTCTGGCTTTTCTGGTCGCACCTAAAACATTCGCAATTTCCTTAGGCACATCATCTTCGCTTAGGATCCCTGCCCGGATCGCATCATCCATATCGTGATTGATATATGCGATCTTATCCGAAAGCCGCACGATCCTTCCTTCCAGCGTATTAGCCAAACGGCTCATGCTGTGGTTCACAATACCGTCTCGAACTTCCCAGGTCAGATTCAGCCCTTTGCCCTCATCCTCCAGTTTATCCACCACACGCAGACTCTGTCTGCTGTGACTGAAAGGATATTTCGTATTGAGTGCACGCTCTCCTGCATGACCAAAAGGCGTATGTCCAAGATCATGTCCCAAAGCGATTGCTTCTGTCAGATCCTCATTCAGAAATAAAGACGATGCGATCGTCCTGGCAATCTGTGAAACTTCCAGAGTATGAGTTAACCGGGTCCTGTAATGATCTCCTGTCGGTGCAAGAAAGACCTGTGTCTTATGTTTCAGCCTGCGAAATGACTTACTGTGCAGGATCCGATCACGATCCCTCTGAAAACAAGTCCGGATATCACAAGACTCTTCTGGAACTTCACGTCCTTTAGACTCGGCACTTTTTGCTGCAAAAGGGCTCAGATTATCATATTCTGCTTTTTCTTTTTTTTCTCTGATCAGCATTCTTTCAATTACCATTCACGGAGGAATCCTGTTCCAGAACTGCATCCGTCATCGACTGCATCACAATATAAAGATTTTTCAGATCCTTATCCCGGCTCAGTGCATTTTGAAGAGCTGCATCTGAATCCGCAAGAAGCTGACGGATTGGCATCATATAAGAAGCAAGCCTGCTGAAACGAATCTTATCCACGTTTTGATTCATATCCCAGCAGATCTTATAAATACCATCCTCTCCCATCACCAGATAGAAGCAGTCCACCGATGGAGCCAGCGTATTGATATTATTAAACTTCACGTCATTATAGACAAAAGCCACAAATTCATTTTCTTCCAGACCGCCTGTCATATAAACAGCAAGGTTATCATATGATTCCACGATCGTAGAAACCCCCGCCGAAACGTCAGCCTTGTCAGGGTTATCATACATTCCCTCCAGGATCGTTGTATCACCTGCACTCATTGCATCATAATACTGCCGGAAAAACGCATTCGCAGGTTCATCCTCCACAAGACGGATCTCCTGCATCCGGAGCTGATCCATGAAATTACGGGAATAACCGTTATGATCCTCTTTCTTTACAAATACAATGATGCCTGTAACCACTGCGGCGACGATCAAAAGTGCTGCCACACCAAGAATGATCTTCAGGATCATCTTTTTGTCTGGTTTTTTCCATGTGATCTTAGGGAGAGAGAGTTTCTTTTTGGAATCCTCTGACTGCTCTATTTTATTATTATCATCAGTCTTCTCAGGCTCCTGCACTTCTTCTTTAGAAGTATCCCTTAAGATCTGGATTTTTTCCACATGACGGGTCGCCCGACGGCTGGGCATCGGCTGTCCTAATGAAAGACCGGCATCTTTTTTTTCAGAACTTTCGTTTTTTTCCACAAAAAAACCTCCTAAAAACTCAGAATATAGTTTATCACGGACATGTAAAAAAAGCAAAAAAAACCAGGCCATGAACCATGCCATAGCCCGGTTGCTTTTTGAAAAAGATCACTCAGTCTGTGCCAAACAGTCTGTCTCCGGCATCTCCAAGACCCGGAACGATGTATCCTCTCTCGTTCAGTCCTTCATCCAATGCTGCCAGGGTGATGTCTACATCCGGATGATCCTGCTCGATCCGTGCAACACCTTCTGGAACGCCAACCAGGCAAACAAGAAGGATCTTCTTTGCTCCGCGCTTTTTGATGTTCGTTATAGCAGCGGATGCACTTCCTCCGGTTGCCAGCATCGGATCTGTTACAATAACAATAGACCGATCCATATCTTTTGGAAATCTGGCATAATACTCATGCGGAGCCAGCGTTTCTTCATCCCGGTACATACCGATATGACCGATCTTTGCGGTTGGAATGATATCACGGAAGCCATCCACCAGACCGATACCTGCACGAAGGATCGGCACCAGAACGATCTTCTCCGCCATTTCATAGCCAATCGTCTCACAGATAGGTGTACGGATGACACGCTCCCTGATCGGGACCTCCCTGGTGACTTCATATGCCATTAATTTTGCGATTTCGTCCAGATTCTGTTTGAAAATATAAGTAGAAGTGTCAGCTTCTCTCATAATGCTGAGCTTATGTTTGATGAGTGAATGATTCAGTACCGTTAACATATTGCCCCTCCTTGTGGAAAAATCCACTGTCAAAAGTTTAGCACGATGCATTTTTGTTTGCAAGAACAAAGAACGGCAGCCACATCAAACTGCCGTCCCTTGTCATTCGATAT
>JAZNHY010000185.1:0-7572 GCA_045577235.1 Lachnospiraceae bacterium | reverse complement strand
CTCTCCATTATCGCCGTGATCTTTGCCAACCTGAAACTGAATGAGGTCCACACGCGCAAAGGAATGTTTGACGATCTGGGATTATCGTCAAAAGATCCGAATGCGCAGAAGAAGGTGCTGGCGGAGATTGAGAAGCGGCGGAAGGAACGGTTCAAGGTCAAGAGCGTTCCGAGTATGGGCTCTGTGATCGGTTCCACCTTCTTTATGGCAATCTTCATCCTGGGCGTGATCTATTTTGTGACTAGTTCGCCAGGCATTGCCATTTTGGGTTTTCTTGTGATCCTGATCGCCCGGATCGTCTGGAATCTGATACAAAGGCGAAAGCCTAGACCGAATCGAAAGATCATTGTTGCTGCACCGATGAAGGAAAAGATAGGGACACTTTGGAAGTGTCTGGCCGCTTTTGCGATAGTCGGCGTTGTGGCAATTGTTTTCCCTGTTAACGACATCTATTTCTACCTTGCCGATATCATCGCCATCCTGCTGACCGGCTGGACGGTGCTGGATATCGTTCGCAGCCATAACCTTCTGACCATGCGGAAGCTTCCTCAGTTCGGAAAGAGGGGAGGTGACGAGCATGAGTATTAAAATGCGCGGGCGCAAAAGCCTTAAGGTGATCATTGGGCTTTTTGCAGTTATTATTGCAATGCTTCTTTCCCTTCTGTTTGCACAGGTGGCGAAAGCTTACGACTATACAGATCCTGATACGGGCAACCGCATCATTATTGACGATGGGGCAGGCGTTCTGACGGACGCGGAGATCCAGATGCTGGCCGAGGACATGAAGCCGGCGCTGGAGTACGGACACATCATGTTTATCACCGCCGATGAGTCACATTCCTCGGGCATCAATTATTATGCGGCGAGTATTTATCATTCCTATTTTGCTAATGGCGTGAGCGGCACCATGGTCATCATCGATTTTTACAACCGGGATTTCTATATTTTCTCGGATGGAAAGAACTACGATGTCCTGACCAAGGCTAAGGCAAATGTTATCACTGATAACAACTATAAGAGCTTATCCAATGCGGATTATTACGAAGGTGCGCGGAACACGTTTGCGCAGATCATTTCGGTTCTGGGCGGCGGGCGGATCGCTGCGCCGATGAAGCATATCAGCAACGCGATCCTGGCGATCCTTCTGGGCATGCTGATCTGCGCGATCATTATCGGCGCGACGATGGGCGTGAAAAAGGCCCCTCCAATTGATCTGGTCAAGATGGCCGCAGTGAACCTATTTAATGTGAAAGCAGTGACGAAAAAGACAACGACGACCAAGACACGTGTTTCTTCCAGCAGCGGAGGAGGCGGAGGCTTCTTCTCCGGTGGAGGCGGCAGCAGTAGTGGCGGCGGATTCTCTGGTGGAGGCGGTGGCGGCTTCTCCGGCGGCGGTGGAGGCGGCTTCTCTGGCGGAGGCGGCGGCCATAAGTTTTAGAGCAGTGAAAAGCCGGGCGTTAAAAGCTGATTGCGACAGCTTATCAGACACCCTCTGCACAAAAATCTGGGTTATGTATAGGTATCAGCATAACTGCCAATTTCGGTAAAAACACATATTTTCAAAAAAGCCTTTATTTAAAGGCTTTTTTGAAAATACAAATTTTTCTTAAGTCGCCTGATATCGAAAAAAAGCTGCCCGACCTATACACAACCCACTTTTTTGTGAAAAATGAAAAAAATGACCTATACACAACTCCTGTTTTTGGCCAAAAAAGGAAAAGAGCTGCCACATTGTAAAAATGTGACAGCCCCTTGTGTTTTATCCCGTTCTATTTCTGCTTTTATTTCCTGTGTTTCCGTCTGCCTCTGACGATCAGAAGGATGACCACGACGATCACAGCGGCTACGATCAGAAGCCAGATCCAGTTTCCAGCCAGGAAGATCAGCAGGCCTTCCAGGAAATTGCCAAATCCGGCCAGGCCTTCATTAAACGCTTTGGTGATGTGCTGTCCGAAGGTCAGCGGCGCATTCTCTTCATTGACTTTGTAGACTTCCCTAAGGTCGATGGACACGGTGGAGTAGGAGATCTGAGAGTCGTAGTGATTGAGTGTGCCGGTCAGACTGTCGATCTGATACTGCGTGCTGCTGATCTCGTTTTCCAGGGTAATGATGTCTTGCATGTCGGATGCGGCTGCTAAGAGTTCGCGCAGTCTTGCCAGCTTGGTTCTGGCAGTCTCTAAGCGTGTTTCGACGTCAAAGTAGCTTTCGGAGACATCCTCTGCATATTTCTGTAAGTTGGTGACGGTGCAGATCCCCTGTGCGCCTTCCAGGAAGGACTCCAGCTGATCCGCCGGAACGCGGACGACGTAGCTGGCAGAGCGGTAGTAAGTGGAAGCGCTGCTGACACCGGCCATTTCAAAGTAGGCATTGTTCTTTCTTGCAAGCTCCTCGATCTGTTTTACCGATTCATCAAACTGCGTGGTTTCCATGTTGATGTACGCCGTGTAGATGATCTTGAGTCCGTTTTCTGCAGGGTTCAGGACAGAAGCATCATCTGTTATGACATTGTCGGTAATGCCGGTGTCCTTGGCGCCTGCCGGCTGTTCATTTGGAATAAAACTGGCTTCTTCGTCCATTACATATGCGCCGGCATCTGATTCATATGCCATCTCATCTTTGCTGTCATAGGCACCGTTATAGGAAGGCATTCCGCTGTTATAAGAAGGCGCGCCGCTTGCTTCGTAATCGCGATAGGAATCAGCGCTTTTATAAGAAGCTCCGTCCAGGGCAGCCCATGCTGCCAGTCCGCCGCCGATCACCAATATTGCGCAGGCGGCGATGGCGATGGCACGCCATACCTTAAGATGGGTGCGCAGCTTCTTTGGAGTCTGTGCAGCCTTGCCTGGAGCAGCCTGCGCAGTAAGGACTCCGTTCGCGGAGATTTCTTCCTGCGTTTGCAGCAGCTCATCAGGGGTCAGTGCTTCATTTATGAATTTGTCGTTCACGTTGCTTAACGCTTCCGAAAACTGTTTGCTGTTCATACGATATAATCCCTCTCTTTCAGATAATTCCTCAGTTTACTGCGAAGGCGGGTAAGACGGACGGAGACATTTTTCTCGGTGAGGCCTGTCTGCAGAGCGATGTCTGCATAGGCATCAGAAAAATAGTACCGCCGCATGAAAATGACCCGGTCCCTCTCACTTAAGGTGTCGAGGAACTGCTCAATTGTCCTTGTAAGTTCTGCGGATTCCACTTCGCCTTCCACATCCTTTGTAGAAGCGATGCATTCTTCCAGCTCCTCCAGGGCAGTATCGTATATACTGTTGCGCTTTGAGGCTGTATTGTATTGATAGCGCTTGAGTGAAAGATTGCGGGCGATCCGGCAGACATACGCCGACAAAGAGTCAGGATGGTTTGGGGGGATACTGTTCCACACGCCCAGGTATGTGTCATTAACGCATTCCTCGGCATCGGATGCATTGTTCAGAATATTGCGGGCAATCTTCTCACAGAGTTTTCCGTACTTTGCGGATAACTCCGAGATGGCCTGTTCTGATCGTTTAAAAAATAAATCAATGATCTTATTGTCTTCCATGCTTTTCCCTTTCCGCCTCAATTATATACTACGGATCGAGACAGAAATACTACATCGGTTTGACAAAAAATTTGAAAAATAAATTTTACGGTGCATGTAATATAGTCTATAATTATGAAAAATGTATTAACTGTGGAATTAAAAAGGAGAGGGGTTATGGCAAATAAAGTTGGAAAGCTGATCAAGAAAGCACGGACAGATGCCGGGCTGACACAGGAAGAACTGGCCAGAAAGGTAAAAGGGGTTTCAGCCTCTGATATCAGCAAGGCAGAGCGCGGAGAGATAAGACTGACTAATGAGGCACTGAAGAAGATTGCTAAGGTAACGGGCGTGACACAGAAATCGCTGACAGATGCGGCAGCCAGCAGCACTTACAGCAAACAGGGGAAAACAAGCACTACCAAACCAAAACAATCATCTTCCACAAAGCCGAAACAGAGCAGTTCTACTGCTTCCAAGAGTTCCATGCAGGTGACTGCAACGGAGAAAAAGCTGGTGCAGCTATACAGGAAAGCGGATGCGGACAGTAAAAAGAAAGCCATGGCAGCGCTGAAAGGAACAGAGATCAGTGATGTTGTGGAGTCCTTCATTGGAAACGCCATCGACAGCTTATTTAAGAAATAATTAACAGGAGATTACGAATATGACAAAAGTAAAAGTTGAGCCGGGCCCATGCGGCTTTAAGACGATTGTGACGGCAGAGGCAGACGAAGACGAGCCAACTGAAATCAAGGTCAAGGTAGCCTGCGGCTGTGAAGCAGTACAGAATATGATGAAAGAACTGGGCGATACACTGGACGCGTACGAAGTGTGTCTGCAGAAACCGGGACGCGGACCGCTGTTTGATTATGCAGCAGAGCATTTTCCAGTACACGTTGCCTGCCCGGTCATCACCGGTATTACCAAATGTGTGGAAGCAGAAGCACAGCTGGCACTGAAACATAATGTAACGATTGAATTTGTAGACTGATCTTTAATACTAACTAATCTTTAAGGCTGACATGAAAAAAGAAAAAAACTACAAAATAATCCTGAAGCGAGGTTCGAGTTTCCTCTTAGGGTGCATTCTTATAGGAGGTGTATTCATGATGTCCGGATGCGAGAAAAATCCAAGTGAAGACCCGGTTTCCGGAGGCATTATCGATCACTCGGACCCGAGTGCACCTAAAGAGATCGAATCAAAGGAACTGGTTTCTATGGAAACCGGCTTCTACCGTTATGAAACGGATCCTGCGGAAGGAGGTTACCGATACAGTTTTTCACTCAAACCAATCGATGGGAAACTGACACTTACGGAGAATAAGCGCTATCAGATCAGCTGCGAAGTAGAAGAAACAGTACTGGATAAAGTGGAAGAGATCATTGAACAGTATGATCTGGCCCAATGGAATGGAAAGAACCGATATACATCCGGCTTGCCGGAGGAGTATTCCCCATATTATCTTACGGCAGAATATGCATCCGGGGAGCGGATCTATTTCTATCTGGACGGAGATCCGGAGGCGGAGTGGAGCGGTGCACTTTTGAAGTTCTTACGGGAAGTGTTTGCCGTGAATGGATTCGCCCAGGTGCTTCCGCCGGAGGCATCCTATGTATTTACGCGATTTGACTTTACCTATAACGATGGGGAAACATTTTACAGTTATGGCAATATTCTGATGCCGGGAAGAGATACGGATTATATTACCTGCCTGCACAAGTATGTCTGGTCTTTGGATGGCCCTGAGGAAGAAGATCTGACGATCATGATCCCGGATGGCTATTTTGCAAGGGTCAAGGAACTGGTGGAGGAGTGCAATCTCTATGAACTGACCAACTGGTCCATTATGCCGCCGACATTCCATCCTGGCGATGCTGATTACTACGGATTCACGCTGGAGACAGCGGATGGAAGACAGTTTAGCGGATGGTATGCGGGAGATGAGATCCCTCCGGAGATGGAAACAATCAAGGAAAAAGTCATCGCCTTTATGGATCCGATCTTTGAAGAAGGCGAGGAGTATTCCGCTGATATGGAATAGCTGAATATATTTAACGAAATCTGTGTAACTGAATACAGCGAATTGTTTTAAAAATAATACAATAAATAGGCAACAAATTATATATTTTTGTTGCCTGTTTTAATATAATTGAAACTGGATTTTTACAACATGTAATACATTTATTAAATAGAGTGATTCATTTATTAAATAAAATGTATTGCCTGTGTTATTAATGTAATACTTTTATAAACAAGAAAGAAAGGAAAGACCTCTATGTGTGATTGCAAGGACGAAAAAGGAAAAGCACTGGATGCAGTGCTGGATGAGTACGGCAGAGATGCCGGCAGCCTTATAGGCATCCTGCAGAAAACGCAGGATATTTACGGGTATCTGCCATCGGATGTGATCTACTATGTAGCGGCTCAGACTGGCACGACTCCGGCAAAGGTAATGGGTGTTGCCACCTTCTATACGCAGTTCCGTCTGGAGCCGGTCGGAAAGTATCTGATCATGCTGTGCAAGGGAACTGCCTGCCATGTCAATGGATCAGACAGGATCGAAGCGGCAATCACCAATGAATTGGGGATCCAGAATGGTGAGACCACAAAAGACGGCCTGTTCACGTTAAAGAATGTGGCCTGTCTAGGATGCTGCTCACTGTCTCCGGTCATGATGATCAATGAAGAAACCTTTGGCTCTCTGACACCGGATAAGGCGGTTGAGATCCTGAATGAATTCAAAAACAGGAAGGAGGAGATCGCATGAGAGTTGTAGTAGGACAGGGCAGCTGCGGTATCGCAGCGGGTGCAGGAAAAGTCTATAACGCCCTTGCAGCTATGCAGGCAAACCCTTCCGATTTCTCGCTGGAGACAACGGGATGTATTGGCATGTGCTTCCTGGAGCCAATCGTTGATCTTTACGAAGGTGAGGATCTGAAAGCAAGACTGGTACATGTGGCAGAAGACGATGCAGAAAAAATCGTTAACGCAGTTCTGAAGAATAACCTGGCTGACCTGAAACCGATGATGATCAGCGATGATGATGCATCGTTCCTTTCCCAACAGACTAGGATTGCTCTCCGCAACTGCGGCATCATAGACCCGACAGATATCAACAGCTATAAAGCAAAAGATGGATATAAGGCACTGGAGAAAGTGCTTAAGACGATGACCCCGGAAGAGGTCATTGAAGAGATCAAAGTTTCCGGTCTGGCAGGACGTGGCGGTGCCGGATTCCCGACCTGGTTCAAATGGAACGCAGCCCGCGGCAGTGAAGGTGATGAAAAGTATCTGATCTGTAACGCAGATGAAGGCGACCCGGGTGCTTTTATGGACCGCGCCGTCATAGAAAGTGATCCGCATAATCTGATCGAAGGTATGCTGATCGCAGCTTACGCGATTGGCGCAAGTGAGGCTATCGTTTATGTCAGAGCAGAATATCCGCTGGCGATCATCCGTCTGGAGAATGCCATTGCACAGGCAAAGGCAGAAGGCATCATAGGCGATGACATTATGGGCAGCGGATTCTCCTGCAAATTCCGTTATATGGCAGGTGCCGGCGCATTTGTATGCGGCGAAGAAACGGCCCTGATCGAATCTCTGGAAGGCAAGCGCGGTATGCCGCGTCTGAAACCTCCATTCCCGGCAGCAGCTGGCTATAAGATGAAACCATCCAATATCAATAACGTGGAAACGTTTGCCAATGTGGCATGGATCATCAACAACGGCGGCGAAGCGTTTGCAGCTATGGGAACCGAAGGCAGCAAAGGAACCAAGGTCTTTGCACTGACCGGCAAGGTAAAACGCGGCGGTCTGGTGGAGATCCCGATGGGTGCAACTCTGCGTCATGTCATTTTTGATATTGGCGGGGGCATCCGCGAAGATAAGAAGATCAAAGCCGTGCAGATGGGCGGCCCGTCCGGTGGATGTATTCCGGAAAAGCTCCTGGATACGGTGATCGATTATAAAGCTCTTTCCGCAACGGGTGCAATCATGGGATCGGGCGGTATGGTCGGTATGGATGAGAGCACCTGCATGGTAGGCATGGCCAAATTCT
>JAZNHY010000184.1:0-25868 GCA_045577235.1 Lachnospiraceae bacterium | reverse complement strand
GCGGCATGCAAAGCGGCTAATATACACGATTTTATTGCTTCACAGCCGGAAGGTTACGAGACCGTTGTTGGAAACCGGGGACTAAAACTTTCCGGCGGAGAAAAACAGAGGCTGTCCATCGCCAGGGTTCTGCTGAAAGATCCAAAGATTCTGATCCTGGATGAAGCAACCAGTGCGCTGGATTCCATCTCGGAAAGTGCCATCCAGGACGCACTGGAAACCATCATGGAAGGGCGGACCAGCATAGTGATCGCACACAGGCTGTCCACGATCCTCAGTGCAGACCGGATCATCGTGATCGGAAACGGAACGATCGCACAGCAGGGAACCCATGATGAACTTCTCGAACAGGGAGGCATTTACAAAGAATTATATGAAACGCAGTTCCGTGTTGTCCTGGAACATGAAATGCCGGATGACGACTAAAGGAAAAAGCATTGTAAATAATCAGGCTCTTTTATACAATTATTGATAGAATAAACCCATTACTAATGATATATCCTGCTTAAAGAAAGGTTGGAAGAAAATGCTGAAAACACATGAGAAATTCTATTCGGAGAATGGCAGAAGACTGATTCTGATCGTAGATGATGAAGCGGTTAACCGCGAATTGCTCAACCTCGTCCTGAAGGATGATTACGAGACGATCTTTGCTGCCGATGGAGAAAGTGCTCTTGCGATAATAAGGGAAAAAAGTGAAGTTCTTTCTCTGGTAATTCTGGATCTTCTTATGCCGGGAATGCACGGTCTGGAGTTGATCAGGATCCTGAAAAATGACCAGGATCTTAAGGACATTCCAATCATTGTTATGACCGCGGACCAGGAGTCAGAGGTGGAAAGTCTGCAGCTTGGTGCATCAGATTTTATTCCAAAACCTTACCCGAAAAAAGAAGTCATTCTGACGAGGGTAGTCCGTTCCATCGAGCTCTCTGAAGATCGGGATATCATTACCTCGACGGAAAGAGATCACCTTACCGGTCTATATAATCGCGAATATTTTTACCGTTTTGCAGAGCAGTTTGATCAGCATCACAAAGATAAAGAAATGGATGCCATCGTGGTTGACATTTATCACTTCCACATGATCAATGAACGCTATGGAAAGGCATATGGAGATGACGTGCTTCGCAGGATCGGAGAAAAACTTCGTGAAATGGTACGCGATGCAGGAGGTATTGTTTGCAGACGCGAGGCGGATACCTTCCTTGTGTACTGCCCGCATCGTGATGATTATAAAGCGATCCTTGAGAATGCGTCGATCGGAATTGAGGGAGAAGAGGCTTCTACAAACAGAATTCGTCTCCGTATGGGAGTTTATGCGTATGTGGATAAAAGCATTGAGATCGAGCGGCGGTTTGACCGGGCAAAAATGGCTTCTGATACGATCCGTTCAAACTATCTGAGAAGTATTGCCCTTTATGATAATCAGCTGCATGAGTCAGAAATCTATGCAGAGCGTCTGCTGGAGGATTTCCATCGCGCAATAAAGAACCATGAGTTCGTGGTGTTTTATCAGCCGAAATTTGATATCAGATCCGAAATACCTGTACTATCCAGCGCAGAGGCGCTGGTCCGTTGGCAGCATCCGGAAATTGGTCTGGTCAGTCCGGGCGTATTCATTCCGCTGTTTGAAGATAATGGCATGATAGAAGAGCTGGATATTTATGTATGGCGTGCAGCAGCGGCACAGATCAGAGACTGGAAAATGCGGTTTGGTATTACGGTGCCGGTTTCGGTTAACGTTTCCCGGATCGATATGTATGATCCGAATCTGATCAGTATTTTCCAGAACATTCTGCAAGAATATGATCTTTCAGCCCATGAACTGCTGCTTGAGATCACCGAATCAGCTTATACACAAGATTCTGTGCAGATCATCAATGTGGTAAACCAGTTAAGAGACCTTGGGTTCCAGATCGAAATGGATGATTTTGGCACCGGGTACTCATCCCTGAACATGATATCGAGTCTTCCGATCGATGCACTGAAGCTGGACATGAAATTTATCCGGGATGCGTTTAAGGATGGACAAGATACCAGATTGATTGAAGTGATCGTTGACATAGCGGACTATCTTAACGTTCCTGTCATTGCCGAAGGCGTGGAAACAGAGGAACAGTTGGAGGCGCTGAAACTGCTGCGGGTTGACATTGTGCAGGGATATTATTTCTCGAAACCGGTTCCGCCGGCAGAGTATGAAACTTTTATCATAGCGTCCAAGGATCATCTGGTTGATGAAACCGGGAAAAAGGAAGAACGCAAACCGCACATACATGTCAACAGGTCCTCTGTCTCTGCAAACATTGTCCATGCGCTTACCAGCGGATTTGAAGTCATTTATTATGTTGATACCGAGAATGGAAGATATATACAGTTCAGCTCACAGGGCAAATATGAGGATCTTCAGATCGAACGCAGCGGCAAGGACTTTTTTGCCGATACACAGAAAAATATTGCAAGAGTCATTTATGAGGAAGACGTGGAAAGAGTATCACTTTCCCTGCAGAAAGAAGCTCTTCTGGCTCAGCTGATGGGCGACCGGTCTTTTTCTCTGACATACAGACTGATGCTCGAAGGCAGACCTGTCTTTTATAATCTGCGTGCCGTGAATGCAAGTTCGCAGGATGAACATCATATCGTGATTGGTGTCAGTAATGTGGAAGAGCAGATCCAGCAGGTCAAGGAGGGAACAGATAATACAGAAAAGAATAAGGAATTTGTTTCAATCGCGCAGGCTCTGTCCAGTGACTTCGAAAGTATCTACTATGTAAACATTGTGACAGATGACTATAAAGAGTTTACCGCACCGGGGGCTTATGAGGACCTGCAGATAGAACTGAGCGGCACGGATTTCTTCCAGGAATGCCAGAAAAATATCTGCTCTTTTGTTTTTGAGGAGGATCAGCCGATGATCCGTGCATCTTTGCAGAAGGATAAGCTTCTGGAGGCGCTGAGAGAACATCAGACCTTTTCCGTCGTATATCGTCTTCTCATCGATGGGGAGCCGGTCTTTTACAGAATGAAGATCGTCAATGCGGAAGATGGAGATCATATTGTGATCGGTGTCGCAAGTATTGAAAATCAGGTTGTCAGAGACCATGAACTGGAAATCTCCAGAAAGAACAGTATTACTTATGCAAATATTGCGCAGGCTCTGGCAGCAGACTATTTCAGTATCTATTATGTTAATACGGAAACAGATCACTTTATAGAGTTCAGTGCGCATGATGAATTTAACGAACGGGGCATTGGAAAAGGAGGCGAAGACTTCTTCGATCAGACCCGCGAAAAGATCCTGAAGCTGGTACATCCGGACGATCAGGAAAAGATACTTACTGCATTCACAAAAGAAAAACTTCTAACTGAAATGGATAAATCAGGGACGTTTACCTTAAATTACCGGCTGATGAACGACGGGGAGCCGCAGTTCGTCAGCTTGAAAGCCACTCATATGGCGGATAAAAATGACAAGCATATCGTTATCGGTGTCAACAGTATCGATGCGCAGGTAAAACGTCAGCAGGAGTATGATGCCGTCAGGGAGAAGACCCTGACATATGGACGAGTCGCGCAGGCGCTTTCCAAAGACTATTTCAGTATCTACCTGGTCAATCTGGAGACAGACGAATTTATAGAGTATTCGTCCCATAGCGATTACCAGGATCTGCAGATCGAGCAGAACGGAACAGATTTCTTTGAAGACTGCCGCAAGAATATCCTGCGTCTGGTATATAAAGATGATCTCGATATGGCACTGGCTGTATGGGATAAAGAAAAGCTGGTTCCGGAGCTGAAAGATGGCAAGACTTTTTCCTCCACTTACAGATTAATGATATCGGATGTACCGGTGTACATGAACTGCAAGATCATCCAGCTGACAGATGAGGAGAACGAAAAGTATATCGTCATAGGCGTCAGCAATGTGGATGCCCAGATACGCAGGGAGAGGGAACTGAATGCTGCCAGTGAAAAAGCAAATCGGGATGCACTTACCGGAGTAAAAAGCAAGCACGCATACGACGAATCTGCCTTAAAGATCAATTCAGAGATCGAATATGGTATATCTTCTCCATTTGCTGTTGCGGTATGTGATGTGAACGGACTGAAAATGGTTAATGATACAAAAGGCCATCAGGCTGGAGACAAGCTGATCCTGGATGCGGCACGCGTGATCTGTGATATTTTTAAGCACAGCCCTGTTTACCGTATTGGAGGAGATGAATTTGTTGCAATTCTCCGCGGGTCTGATTATGAGAACCGGCAGGATCTGATCCGGAGGATGACCGATTGGAATGCCAAGAATCATAATGACGGCGGTGTGATCATTGCATGCGGCTGTGAAGCGTGGATCGCAGATCAGGATGAGACACTGGAAGAAGTTTTCAGACGTGCGGATGCAGCTATGTATTTGAATAAAGATTCGCTGAAAAATATGTCCAATTAGGAAGGGGGACAGATGGCATGCTTACAATTGAAAAACTGATAGATTATGGAGCAGATGTCAAGGCAGGTATGGAGATTTGCATGAACAACGAGGAATTTTATTTCAGAATGATCAATCTCATGCTTGCAGACAATCAAGTGGAAAACCTGCAGCGGGCTGTGGAAGAAGGCAATCTGGATGAAGCATTCGAAGCAGCTCACGCGCTCAAAGGTGTTACGGCAAATCTGGGACTTACCCCAATCAGAACGCCGGTTACAGAGATGACAGAACTATTAAGGGCCCGGACCGATATGGACTATTCGCAGCTTATGGATGAAATTAAAAAACAAAAGGAAACACTTGCTGAACTTGCAAAGTAGGAAGGGAACAAGGTGAAGGAACAAAAGAAAAACAGATCCAAAAGACCGATAAGCATAAAGACGATCAATATCCTGATGGTCTCAACAGCTGTGGCCATTGTCATCGTTCTTATGCTCCTTGCTGTGAATATTCAAAAAAAGAACAGATCATTAAGGGAGAACACGGATATCTATCTGATGTGTCAGAGAGAAGCTCCTATTATGAACAAGGCCTCAGATTACCTTACGCAGCAGGTGCGTAGTTTTGCGGTCACCGGAAAAACAGAGTTTATCAATAATTATTTCACGGAAGTGGATGTCAGCAGAAGAAGAGAAAAAGCTATTGAAAGTCTGGAACCATATATGAAGGATACTTCGGCTATCCGCTATCTGGAGAGTGCACTGCAGGCCTCCAATGAACTCATGGGCATTGAATATTACTCCATGATATTGGAATGGGAGTCGCAGGGGTTGGACCGCACTTACATACCGGAGGATATCAAGGACCTGAGACTGACAGCACAGGATGCGGCTCTTTCTTCCGAGGAAAAACATCAGAAGGCCATTGAGATATTGTTTGATGAAACCTACCAGTCTTACAAGGATACTGTTAATGAAAATGTGGAATCTTGTCAGGATGAACTGATCAATATCCTGGATACAGAGCATCGTCAAAACTTTGAGTCCCTTACCAGACTGCTCGCCACGCTGTTTATCATGCTGGCGATCATGCTTATCGTGATCATTGCAGTCATTTTAATCAGTCTGGAACTGGTCATGAATCCTCTCATTAAGGCTACTAATTTTATCAAGGAGCAGCAGAAGGTGCCTCTTTCCGGAGCGTCCGAGATGCAGTTTTTGGCCGAGGCATACAATGATGCGTTTGAAAAAACCCGTAAGATCCATGACGATCTTCAGCATGAAGCCTTGCATGATGCTTTGACGGGTCTGTTTAACAGGGCGGGGTACAACAGGCTGATAGAAGAACTGGATGAGGAAAATATGTGTCTCCTGCTGATCGATGTCGATAAATTCAAGAGTGTAAATGACCAGTACGGTCACGATATAGGCGATCTTGTCCTGAAAAAAGCAGCAGATGTACTTCGGCATCAATTCCGTTCGGATGACCTTATTTTCCGCTTTGGCGGAGATGAGTTCGCGGTCATTATGAGGAACGCAGGACCGCAGCTGATGGACCTGATCAGGATCAAAGTGGGGAATGCCAACCGGCAGCTTGCCGTAGACGATAAACTCCCGGCTGCATCCTTCTCCGTAGGAGCCGCATTTGGAAACAGGGCAGTGACAGATGAGCTCTTTAAAGAAGCTGACACGGCACTCTATAAAGTGAAAAATGCCGGCGGATGTGGAATTGAATTTGCTTCTTAATTATTATAAATATAATAAGTAAAACGATAAAAAGGCCATCGCCTAAAGGCGGTGGTCTTTTTTTGAGCGCCTGGACGGGTGAAATGTCACAAAAAAATCCAATTCTGCACATAAAAAAGCTGTTTCATGACTCATGTTGTGACAGCCTTTTTTTTATTATTAGCATGTAAAAAGAAGAAAAAAACGATTTCAAAACAGGGGAAAATTATGAAAAACCAGAAAATCTATAAAAGAATACTTGCACTTATCCTTTTCTTAGCAGTGTGCGTTTCAATCGTTCCTTATTCCGTACTGGCAGATGAAAGCTTTACGGAAGAAGTTGCTATGGTTCAGGAAGAAGTTGAAACTGTGGCAGAAGAAACTGTGGCAGAAGAAAGCCAGATCGAAGAGGCTGTTGCACAGGAAAGTGTAGCTGCAGAGCTTTCTGTGGAAGAAACTGTTCCAGAAGAAATCACTGCAGAAGAAGCATCTGAGCCAGCTGTGGAAAACGAAGTTGTTACCGCAGAAACTGTTTCCGCAAGCGCTGCTGAAGAAGTAAAAGTGCAGCAGAGAACCATCAATGCACAGCTGGAAAACGCTGGCGATATTATCTATGAAAATGCTCACATCATCCTGACAGGAAAGATGCCTGTTAATGGAATCGTTGAGGCAGTTCCTGTTTCCGTAGAAATCGATGGACAGGTAGTTCTTGCAGCATATGATATCAATATTTACGCAGATCCAGACTGCAAAGCACAGGGGATCACATGGCAGCCAACAAACGGAGCCATTCAGGTAACCGTAAAAAGTGATGCATTTGATGTGAAAAAAGTCAATGTCTACCATATGGAAGATGTCAGCAGCGACGCTGAATTGGTTGCAGATTCCGTCTCTGTTAGAAATCAGAATGTAACATTCCAGGCAGACAGCTTCTCTATTTACTCCGTGACTTCCGCAGAAGTATCCCCAAGAATCTTCTACAATTTCTACAATGGAAGTACAGTAATTGCTTCCGAATATATTACAAAAATCAGTGAATTCTATGATCCGGGAGTCAGCCCTGCATATGGACAGACTTTCATTGGATGGTCTTTCAGCGCATCTGAAACAGATGAAAACAAAATGTACTCCTTCGAGGAACTGAAAGCACAGCTTGAGAATACCCTTGCAGGTTCTTATGCAGACGGAACCGGGATCAACGTATATGCAAAGTATAAAGAAGCATTCTATCTGCGTTACCTGGTTATGGATGAAGAAGGCAATGTTGCGATTTTAAAGAGCGACAACGTCAGCATCGATGCAGGAGATAAAAACGTAACCGTTAACTGCGATTATTCCGGTAACGATGAAATGTTTGAAGGATGGATCGATGCAACAACCGGAACCGTGTATCAGAATGGCAGCACCATTACTCTGGACCGTCATATGGATCTGAATGCAAAGGTTACCGGCCGCTGCTGGCTCATCTTTAATGCGAATACAACAGGGGCAACCTTTACAGGCCCGCAGCTGATCTACGACGAGCTTTTGACAAGAAAGCCGGAAGATCCTTCTAAAAAAGGGTATGTATTTATCGGATGGAATGAAAAAGAAGACGGCAGCGGAACCTGGTGGTATAAGGCAGACGGTTCTGTCGCAAATAAGTTCGGCACAAAGATCAAAGAAGATACTGTCCTTTATGCACAGTGGGAAGGCGCTCAAAACAGCTACAACGTGATCTTCTGGAAGCAGAGGTCAACCGATGAAGAAGGTCTTGCAAACAGCGAAAAAAGCTACGATTACATCGAAAGCATCACAGTTTCGGAAAACGTCAGAACCGGCGATGCGATCATTCTTCCTTATCAGTACGACAAAAAAGCAGACCTGACTAATAAAACAAGCGACTACTATCAGACAGAATACGGCTGGACAGACTGGAACAGATCCATGACTGTTGGCGCAGATGGAGCAACCGTTGTCAACGTCTACTACAACCTGAAGGATTATCATCTGTATTTCCAGATCTATGATTATATCTATACCGCAACAAGCAGCAACAGTGGAACCCAGTACGGCATCGTGAACGGGGAATATGCAAGAGTATATTACAGAAACAATGCATGGAGAACATCCAACAGCAGTTTCGGCACAGTATATACAGGAACACGTTTTACCCGCGGCAGCCAGGCTTGGCAGACGATCAATGACATCCATGCTCTTTATGGCCATGAGATTGCAGAGCAGTTTCCGATCGTCGGAACAAACGGACAAACCTATACCGCAGCTCGCTGGGATCCGCAGACCAACAGCATTGGATGGAATGAGGTCATGTCGATCGTTTACACCATGCCAAAAGATGATGTGGTATTCCGTCTTGATACAGCAAACCGCCCGACAAAAACTGTCAACTACTATGTAGAAGCACTGCCGGGAACGGCTCATGCAGTTAACGCACCGGCTACTTTATATAACACCGACAACGCAGCTGTTTCTGTCACAGATAAGTTTGTCCTCTATAAAAGTATTGGAATGAAATATAACGGCGTAACACAGGAGGACTTGCTTGATATTACCGGTTATGAGTTCCTTGGAACGGACAGCAAGAAAAATACGAACGGATTCTGGGTTTACAACACAAGCCAGAACGGAACACTTGATGTTTATTACAAACGTTTAGTCCATACCATCGATTTTGTCTCTGAAGGCGCACATGTAACTTCTGCAGATACACAGGCAGTCTCAGTTCCATTCGGCGCAAAAGTCATCGATTATCTTCCGGCAGATCCGGAAAATGGCCTGGAAGGTTATTACTTTGACGGCTGGTACAAAGATCAGGAATGCAGCGCAGGTCTGGAAGTTACAGCAACTGATATCATGCCAAACGGCAATGCGATCTTTTATGCAAAATGGTCCACGTATCGTGTCCGCGTCGTGTTTGAACCAGGCTGCGAGGACTACTGGTTTGCAAATAACCAGAGCCTGTCTTTCCGCGTAGATTATGGCGAAGGCATTTCCTTTGCAAATGTGAAACCTGGAGTGGCAAAGCGCCCTGGATACAAACTTACCGGATGGTACTTAAACAGTGATTATTCCGGAAACCCGATTGCAGCAGATGTGGATTATCTGATCCAGAAAAATACCCCTGGCGTCAATATGAACTATCAGGCAACAGATGACTGGGCAGGAAACATCTATGGCGATAACGACGGAGAAAACACAGATGTCAGAGGTATCCTGAAACTTTATGCCCGCTGGCAGCTGGACATTAAAGAAGGCGCTGTTTACTTCCTGTATGAAGTAGAAGACGGCTATTGCATCTACGATGCTGCAGGAAATAATCAGACAGTTGTTCCGGTTGATTCTATCGGACATGTCTTTGATACAGCATTCCAGATCGCGGACGAGCCATCCGGATACACCGCAGGCGTTGATTTTACAAGCTGGATGGTACTGAACAAGAATGGCGGAGCAACAAGCGTTGTTTACCCGGCCGGCCAGACAATTACCCTCACAGAAGCAGAATGGGCAGATTACATCGATACCATTACCGTTACAGACCCTGACGGCAATGCAGGAAGCATGAAGGTGGTCCGCCTGAGAGCACGTTTCACAGCAAAAGAAGACAAATCCACATCCATCACTTTCCACGGAAACGGCGGAACAATGGATGGCGGTGCAAAAGAATTTACCCAGGTCGTTCCGCTGAATGC
Organism: Lachnospiraceae bacterium; assembly: GCA_045577235.1. Taxonomy (GTDB): domain Bacteria; phylum Bacillota; class Clostridia; order Lachnospirales; family Lachnospiraceae; genus RGIG5612. The sequence continues at coordinate 16,032 of JAZNHY010000184.1, read as the reverse complement.
AACCATCGACCTTGCAGTACAGAGCAGCGCTTTCACCCGTGAACATTATTCCCTGATCGGATGGAATACAAAAGCCGACGGAACCGGCGAAGAATTCCCGGTTGATGAAAAGGTTTACGCCAACAATGAAAACCTGGCAGAAGGACAGTCCAATGAACTGTACGCAATCTGGCAGGCAGACATTGAGATCACGGCAGCTGGTTCTGCAGAGGAAGTAATCTTTGACGGAAAAAATCATTCCAACAGTGAAGCATATGCTTTCTCCTTCACACTTGGTGGAGAGCCTGTCTTTGGAAACGAAGAAGTAGTTATGAAAAATGGTATTGCATACCGCAAAGTAACGCTTGCTGGTTACAACATTGTCGTTTGGATCAAACAGGACGGATGGCCGGTTGCTGAAGGTACTGAGAAAGGCACCTACACAGCTTCCATGCTGACGGACGCAGATCTGGCACAGATGATCGATATCGATCGTTCTGGTTATACAGATGAATACCGTATCAAATGCGTATATATCCCGGCCAGACTTACGATCAGAGATCTGATGCTTACGATCACACAGGAAGTGACAGGCAGCTTCGCTGACAGCAACAAGGCATTTACGGTTACACTGGCAGACGTTGCAGATATGTCTGAAGGCACTTATCGCGGCACGATCTTCCATAAGATCGAAGGCACAACAACCGAAGTTACCTTTACAAATGGCAGCACATTCTGGATGCGTGACGGAGATGTTGTAAAGATTGAAGGACTGCCAAAAGGCCAGGAGATCATCTTTACAGAAGCAAATGATGACTATCATACAACCTGGATGCAGAACGGAGAACAGGCAGCAGCAGGCAGCCGCGCAACTGTGATCCTGACCGATGATGCAGAGCTTGAAATCATTAATGAATACAATGCGATCGCACCAACTGGTATTGAAACTGCCGAAGCTCCTTTCCAGTGGATCCTTCTTTTCGGAGGCCTCCTGCTTGCAGCAGTTCTGGTACTTAAAGGAAGAAAAAGCATCAAAAAAGACGATGAAAAATAAGTCACAAAAAAATTAAAAAAGACACAGCAAAGCAGTATTCTATGACGCATCTCATGACAGTGGGAATATTACAATACAGACATAAAACAAACAGTAATCAATAGTAAAGAAAAGGAGATTATTATGAAAAACAATTTTAAGAAAGCCGCAACAATATTAACCACAGCAATGCTGACAGCCGCGATGGCTATTCCGGTACTCGCAGACACAAACGGACCTGCACAGGCAAGCGGAAGCGCATGGCAGACATCCTTTACAAATACCTTCACAATTTCACAAGGCGACGATGCAAACAATCTTCCGGCAGCAATATTTGATTTTGAGATCGCTCCGGGAACGGGAGCAGCAGCAACAGCCAATAGCCCAAAGATCAACGCAGGTATCGCAGGAGCTTCCATCACAGATGCCATTCATCCGGCTACAGAAGCAGGAGATACGGAAGACAGCCAGATGGTCACAGCAGACTTCTCGGGATGTGGTTTCTCCTCCGCAGGCATCTACCGGTACATCATTACAGAAAGCAGCAAGGTAGACTCCAGCGTTTCAGAAGATATCGTGATCGATATTGATAATGGAAACACAGGATCTTATGTAATGGATGTTTATGTGAAAAAGAGTGGGGACGGTTTTACACCATATACTTACGTCATGTCAAAGGGTGGAGCGATCAACTCCTTCGACAAATCACAGGATCCAAGTCAGGCTGCCTACGCTGATAAGATCAGCACGGTCACCAATGAATATACCACCTATAATCTGACAATCAATAAGACGATCAAAGGCGATCTTGCTGCAAACAGCTTTGACTTTACGATTGAACTTGAAAATATGCCGGAGGATGTGAGCTTTTTACAGGATGGCAATGCAAACTCAGGGAACAAATCTTACGCACTGAAAGCAACACTTGGCAATAATGGAACCACAGAGATCAAAGGACTTCCAAGCACAGCAACATATAAGGTTAAAGAAGCTGTCAATCAGCTGGAAGGATATACCGTTAAAGTAGAAGACAACAACGAAAATAAGGGCTCTTACGAATGGATCGGAGCAGATGGCGCAGCAGAAGCATTTGGTAATGCATCCGCAACCATTCTCGGAAAAGCTGATACCGTAATTGGATTTACCAACCAGCTCAACAGCATTTCTCCTACAGGCGTAGTACTTCGTTTCGGACCATATCTGCTTATGTTCGCAGCAGGCGCAGCACTCTTCTTCCTGGCAATGCGTCGCAGAAAAAATGAAGACTAATGTAAACGAATGAAGATTAAAGAAGATTAAAGGAGAGGAAAATGAACGAGGGAACCGCGATCTCCATGGAGATGGAAAAGCAAAGAGACCTGACCGCAGAACTTTCGAATAAGCTTAAAAAATCGGAAAAATCGGTCAAAAAGTATGAATGGCTCATACTCCGGATGTTGGTCATACTGGCGATCATATGGGTGATGTTCTTCATGGTGATCGGGCTCACCCAGATGCCTGGAGAAGACATGTATCCACGGGTAGATGCAGGCGATATGGTTCTGTTCTACAGACTGGATAAAGATGTACATGCACAGGATGTCATCGTCGTAAATAAGGCAACACCTGACAGCGCAGGAAAAAAACACACATTTATTCTTCGGGTCGTAGCTGTTGAGGGTGATACCGTCGAAATCAAAGATAACAGATTGATCGTCAACGGAAACACCATGATCGAGAGGAATATCTTTTATGAAACACCGGTCTACGAGGATTGCACAGAATATCCGGTAGTACTTGGGAAAGGACAATGCTTCGTCCTGGCAGACCGCAGGAACGGAGGAGAAGACAGCCGTTACTTCGGGCCGGTGGAAAAAAGTGAGATCCTTGGAACAGTTATCACGATCTTCCGAAGAAACGGTCTTTAAAGAAGAAACACATTAAGAAGCAAGAGAAAGGAGGGGCGCAATGCCTGACCGAATAAAAGTAGAAAAGATAATATCCCGCTTTGGCGGAAAGCTGACAACATTATTGGCCGGTCTTCTGGCTGCGGCCCTCATCATCTACAGCGGGTATGTACTCTATGATACCTTCTATATTCAGAAAAACGCCGGAAACAGCTGGGATTTGATCGACCTGAGATCACAGGTCATGGAAGAAATTGATGATGGTTCATCTCCTACGGCAGGATCGTTGGCAGATATTAATAAAGATTACCGGGCATGGCTGACCATTTATGATACAAACATTGATTATCCCGTCATGCAGGGAAAGAACGATCTTTACTATTCGTCACACGATATTTATCAGAAATCCAGCCTGACAGGAAGCATTTACCTCGCAGCCGGAAGCACTTCGGATTTCAGCGACAACTATAACCTGGTTTACGGCCATCATATGGATCACAAAATCCTTTTTGGAGGACTTGACAGTTACAAAGATGCAGATTATTTCTCCGCACACAAAGACGGGATGCTGATCGCAGGGAAAGTCATTTATGACCTGGAAGTGTTTGCAGTCATCACGACGGATGCATATGAGGAGGCAGTCTACACAGTCGGAAACCGTGATCTTGCATCTTTGATAGCATACATTAAAGATCATGCAGTACTGTTTGACGAAGAAGCGGCCAATGCATCGAAGATCATCGCTTTTTCCACTTGTGAATCGACAGAAACCAATGGACGTCTGGTCGTATTTGCAAAAATGACACAGCGCGGCAGTGAAGAAGAAAGGCCGCAGGGAAATCCACCAATCATGGAAGATGGAGATACTCCTGATCCTACGGGAACCCCGGATCCGACGCTCACTCCGGAAAATGGAACCACTTTGGGCGGTGGCGGCACTGATGTGACCGTGATTGAGGATTCCGTATCACCTTTAGCAAATATGGTCAATAAGTTTCAGCCAACTGGCGGTTCTTATGGAAACAGAGCCTGGGCACTTATTAACCTGGTATGCGTGATCCTGACATTATATCTTCTGTTCCCTCTTGCCCGTATCAAGGGAAAAGTCAATCGCGTTAAGACTATGCGCAGACTCAGGGAGATGGAAGAAGAACAGAACGGAGCAAATGTATCCGAGATCGGAAAACGGATCAGACGCTTCCGGACCCGCCTGGTAACAGGGTTTGCATTAGAGGGCATCATCGCAATTGCTGCAGTTATCATTTTCCTCCTGACAGAAAATGTACGCCTTCCAATGGTGCTGATCGATAAATGGACCCCATTCATGCTCCTGATACTGCTTATGAGCTGGGTCGCAGACCTGTTCCTTGTCAGAAACAGAACGAAAGAACAAACACAGAGCTAAGGTTTTTCATAATAATATTATTAGAGCAGCGGGCTTAGAGGCATTTTCTCCCCTAATCCCGCTGCTTGCCTAAAGATATAAAGAATACTATAATTATTATAATTATATATAAGTAAAGAACACAGGCTTCAGTGGACAAAAAAAAACATATAAAAATTGGAATAATGCGTTTCATTCCGGCAGTTATCCTGGTGGTTCTAATGAGTTTTTCTCTTGTATTACAGGGCTGTTCCGGGACATCAGGTCCACAGGAGGAGGCACCTTCTGCTGCAGAAGAGGCACAGGACAAACAGGGGACTTATGTCACGCCCTCATTCAAAACAGCTTCTTTTCATGAGGAACTTGCGGAAACAAACGGGATCATGTTCATAGACACATCGGCAGTTTCCGAAGGATATGTTGCGGCAGCTGGACTATCAGAGTCCCGGCTGAAATTTCAGGTGGTTTACGGAGACAGCAAATACAATTATGACCTTCCTGGAGATGGCACACCAAAGGTGTTTCCCCTCCAGAGCGGAAACGGCTATTATTCTTTCCGGATCATGGAGAATATTGTTGACAATAAATATGCACTTGCTTTTGAATCAGCCGCTGATGTCATGCTGCAAAGCGAGTTTGAACCATACCTTCGTCCAAACATTTATGTAAACTATTCCGAAACATCAGAATGTGTGAAAAAGTGCGGGGAGTTTGCCGCAAAATCCGACAATGTGGCGGAGATCATAACAAAAGTATATGACTTTGTATGTTCTTCCGTGAAGTACGATTATGAAAAAGCCGGTGGAGAGCTTTCCATGTACGAGCCGAAGCCGGATGAAACAATGAAGACGGGCAAGGGAATCTGTCTGGATTATGCTTCTCTTGCTGCTTCGATGCTGAGGAGTCAGGGAATACCAACAAAACTGATCTTTGGTTATGTAGCGCCGAATGATACATACCATGCCTGGAACATGTTCTACACAGAAGAGACAGGCTGGGTGAGTGTTAAATTTAAGATAGATGAGAATAACTGGAACCGTCTGGATCTGACTTTTTCCGCGAATGGTTCAGACAGTTCTTTTATCGGAGATGGAACGAATTACGCGGACGTGTATCAGTACTGATCAGATACACAGTAAGGAGAAATTATGGCAAGTCACAAGAAAATGGATCTTCTGGGAATAAGTGCTTTCTGTGAAAGCCTGGGTATGATGATCAAGGCCGGAATCCCCGTTTCGGAAGCGGTCAATCTTCTGGGCCGAAATCATGACAGCAAAGGCCCTCTCGGACAGGCGCTTGCAGACATGGAACGAGCGATCGATGAGGGAAGTACCCTTGCGGGGTCTATGAAAGGAGCCGGGATCTTTCCTGAGTATGCAGTGAAAATGGTGGAGGCCGGTGAGTCCACAGGACGACTGGAGGATATCCTGTTTCGGCTGTCGTCCTATTACAAAGAGCAGCACTCCATCAGCAGGAAACTGCGTTCGGTGATCATTTATCCGACCGCTATGATCATCATGATCATCATTGTGCTTGTGATCATGCTGTTTGCCGTACTTCCGCGGTTTTCAGAAGTCTACAATACTTTAACAGGCAGCATCGCAAGCGGGAGCTACGCTTATATTAATATTGCCTACATTTTCTGCTGGGTCGTGCTGATCCTTATGGTTTTGCTGATCGTGGCAGTGATCGTTGGCATTATTATGTGGAATGGAAAAGGAAGAGAAACTGTTGAAAAAGTATTAGCCAAGAATTCCACCTGCGCATCGCTCCTGGAAAATCTTGCTCTTTATCGCTTTACCTCTGCTTATGAAGTATTTCTGGCGAGCGGAGCTATGCAGGATCAGGCAGTGCTCGATGCACTTCCAATGACTGCTTACCGGCCGGTCGAGGAAAAGATAAAGACGCAGGTGATCAGGCGCATGGAAGAAGGTGTCGGATTTGCGCAGGCAGCCAATGACGCAGAATTATATGAGCCTATATATGGCCGTATGCTTATTCCGGGTGAGAGAAGCGGAAACAGTGATGAAGTCTTAAGAAGGCTTACAGAGCTTCTTGCTGCGGATTGCAATGACCGCACAGAAAAACTGGTTGGCACCATAGAGCCGCTGCTTTCCGGCATACTGATGATCACCATAGCAATTGCGCTTTTAAGCGTAATGCTTCCGCTGATAGGCATAATGAACTCAATAGGATAAAACGATATGTATAGTGACAGGCAAAAGAAAAAATGGAAAAGTGCTTTGCTGGCTGTGCTTGCGGCAGTCTGTGTGTTTTTCATCGCATTTTTCATTTATAAGTCACCTGCATCCGGCAATGACAGCGAGACGGCCAAGGCAATTCAGCTGGCTGTCCGGAAGAGTGCCCTGCAGTGCTATACCGTGGAAGGGGCTTACCCGCCAAACCTTGCATATCTCGAAGAAAACTATGGATTGCGCGTCAATACCACAGATTATTATGTAACATATCAGGCTTTTGCCCAGAACCAGATGCCTGATGTAAGGGTGACAAAGAGGATACACTAAAAGATGTCTGAAAAGAAAACGCGACATTCGGGAATCTATATCATAGCGATCACAGCATTCTTTCTGGGGTGCTTTCTTCTGTTGGTGGTTTTCGGTACCGGCATTTACAGTAATATAGCCAGACGTCAGAGAGCCAACAATCAGGAAAGGACCGTCCAGGCATATCTCCTGACGGTCACAAAGATGAATGAAGCGGATATTTCTATAGCAAAAGACGAGACTTATGGGAATGTTCTGATCGTGGAAGATGCCGGAACAGGGTATGGAAACCGCATATACATCAGCGACGGATATCTGGTGGAAGATTACGGAAAAGTAGACGGCACTCTGATGCCGGACTATGCGACTCAGATCGGAGAATCTTCACATTTCGAAACAGAAAAGATAAACGAGAATCTGCTAAAACTCGTAACGGATCAGGGAAGCGTTTTTGTTCATATCAGATAACATACGGAGTAAAGGGTTGAAACAGGGAAGAAACATCAGCTTTTATATTGAGATCGTAATCATGCTGGTAATATCAGTCTTGGTAATAAGCGTATGCACGGCGGCATTTTCAAAAGCAGAATCTCATAGCCGCAGTGCAAAACGACTTTCGGACGCTGTTACCCTGGCTGCTTCCGGAGCGGAGGTATTTCTTGCATCTGATTCGAAAGAAGACATGTTTGCCGTGCTGAACGAAAATGGCAATGCTTCTCTTGGGGAAGAAGTAACGGCACTATATGATGATGAGCTCCTTCCTTCTGCTGATGGAAAGATGAAGATGGTGATCTCCTGGGAAGAGGCAGGGGGATTTGTAAAAGGAACGGTTTCTGTTTTTTATGATGGAGAGAAACTATATGATCTGGAGACCGGTTCAGCAAAGGAGGCAGGAAGATGAAGCATATACCGATCAGACTTGGGCCGCTGGCTCTTCTTCTAACCGTGATCAGCATTTGTCTTGGCACGCTGGCGGTCCTTTCGTTCTCAAACTCCGGAGCAGATATGAGACTTGCAAAGCGCTACAGTGAAGCGGTTAGAACGAGATATCTTCTGGAGGAAGACGGGCAGAAGTTTCTTGATGAAATGAACGATGCCCCCATGGCAGGGGATATCGTATCCAGAACGTTTGAAAGAGAAGGATACACCCTCGTAGTGGAACTCAAAGCGGATGGAGAAAGCTTTGAAGTATCCAAATGGCAGATCACTAAAAACTGGGAAGAAGAACCGGAATTGGATAATCTCTGGCAGGGGAACTGATCGCAGGATCTGCCAGAAAGGAGAAGCAAAATGAACATAGGTGAAATACTAGCACTTGCAGTAGAGAAGGAAGCATCTGATATTTTTTTGATCGCAGGACTTCCGGTCACATTGAAAGCATATGGGGAACAGCTGCGGATCGGCGAGGAAAAACTTGTTCCGGACACGATCGCAGCACTCGTGAATGAAATTTATGACGAAAGCGGGAGGGAAAAAACAAATCTGGAACGGCATGAGGATGATGATTTTTCCTTTTCCATCTCTCAGTTTGGACGGTTCCGCGTGAATGTGTTCAGACAAAGAGGCTCTCTGGCCGCAGTCATCCGTGTCATAAAATTCGGTCTTCCGGACCCTGCTCGTTTAGGGATCCCGGAAAGTGTGCTGCAGTTGGCTGACTATAAGAAAGGAATGGTCCTGGTGGCAGGTTCTGCGGGAAGCGGAAAATCAACGACGCTTGCCTGTATGATCGATAGGATCAATAAGTCCAGGTCGTGTCATATCATCACGATGGAAGATCCGATCGAATATGTTCACCGTCATGAAAAAGCGATCGTAACGCAAAGAGAGATATTTATTGATACCCCGGGATATCTGGAATCTCTGCGGTCTGCTTTGCGGGAAAGTCCGGATGTTATCCTGCTTGGAGAAATGAGAGATTACGACACCATTTCTTCTGCAATTACGGCAGCGGAAACAGGTACTTTACTTTTCAGCACCCTTCATACGAGCAGCGCTGCCAATACGATCAACAGGATCATAGACGTTTTCCCTGCATCGGCGCAGCATCAGGTCAAGATCCAGCTTGCCCAGATACTGAAAGGGATCGTGTGTCAGCAGCTTGTTCCTGGAGTTGACGGAACATTGATTCCTGCATTTGAAGTGCTGAAGTGTACACCAGCTGTCCAGAATATGATCCGCGACGGCAAGCTGCATCAGCTGGATTCTGTCATGCAGACCGGTGCTGCAGAGGGGATGTTTACAATGGATTCAAGCCTTTTGAAATTATACAGAGAAGGGCGGATAAGCAAGGAGACAGCGCTTATCTCATGTGTCCATTATGATAATATGAGCAAGAGGCTTGAAATTTGAGCAGGAGGGCTGCACAAATGAGCAAAGAACTGAAAGTGAATATGTTTGGAACATTTTCACTGAGTTATGATGGTCAGCTGATCAATGGAAAGAATAAATCCAGCGAATCAGGGTTTATCAGTCTGATGGAAGCACTGCTCCATGCCGGCGAAAAGGGTGTGCCAAGAGATGAGTTGGAGCAGGCGATCTTTCAAAATGCGGACCTTAAGAATATTCACCATTCCACCAGGAATGTGATCTACAACGCCAAAAAAAGACTTTTGGCGTCCGGCCTTCCGGATGTGAACTACATGGAGCAGAAGGACGGAGTCTTCTACTGGACCGATGAAATACCTGTTTCGGAGGATGCCCGTGAATTCGAGCAGCTTATCGCAACGGCACATAAGGAGAAAGATATCAGCAAAAAAACGAATTTGCTCCTGGATGCCATACATCTGTATAAGGGAGAATTTCTGGAGGCACAGGCCAGCGTTCTGTGGATCGCGAAAGAAGCCAGACGCTACAGAGAACTGTTCTGCGAATGTGTGGAGGAGGCAGCAGAACTCCTTCGGCAGAAAGAAGAATGGTTCATTCTGGAAGATCTGGGTCTTTATGCTGCAAAGGTCTATCCTTTCTCAGAATGGGAATCCTTAACGATGGAAGCACTCGTGGCGATGAGCAGATATGATGACGCAATCAGGTTTTATGAGGAAACGTCCGAGTATTATATGAGTGTTATGGGCCTTCGTCCAACGCAGCGCATGCAGGATCTGATGAACCATTTGGGCGAACTGATCAATCATAACTATGAAGTTCTGGATGAGATCCAGTCCAAACTGATGGAAGAAGACCCGGATGCCAGAGGCGGATATGGCTGCAGCTATCCGATATTCCGCGGTATCTATCAGCTTACGGAAAGAAACATGGAAAGAGGCGGACAGTCCGTGTATCTTATGCTTTGTACGATAGTAGACGGCAAAGGGAATCCTATGAAGGAAGGCAGTATGCTGGACGAGCTGACAGAGCGGCTTAGGAGTTCCATCTATGCTTCTGTCCGCCGCAGTGATGTTGTTTGCCGGTATGGAAAGGGTCAGTATCTGGTTCTTCTTGCAAATACAACGATGGAAAACTGCAAGATCGTCCAAAAGAGGATCAATGATAATTTCCTGATCAGAAGACAGCGAACGGGAGTACATTATTTCGTGAACAGTGTATTCTGTCGCTATGACTAAAGGAGAAGCGGCGATGGGTACACAGAATTATTTAGGAATAAAAAATGGAGTCGTGCTTTGTGTAGACGGCTATACCGGATACGACCTGGAGGGAGAATTTTATCACGGGTACAGTTCGGAACCGGTGGTTTTCCGTAATGCCGGAGAACTGCTCAACCGACTGGAGAATCTGTTTGATTTGCTGCAGTTCCCGTATGCGGCAACAACCTTCAGAGAGTTTTCGGATGATAAGAAAACAAAAGAAAAAAAACCGGCAGAACGTCCGCGTAATTTTACCTGGAAGAAAGAGGAGAGGGCAAGAGTCATGAGTGATAAAGAAATTCTGAGCAAACATGGAGATGAAGGAACCTTTATTGTACGAGTTCAGCAAAGACAGAACAGCAGCTGGCAGGGAAGGATCACATGGGTCGATGAAGATAAGACCGTGTTTTTCCGCTCTGTCTGGGAAATGATGAAACTGATCGATGCTGCACTGGCTTCGAAAGAGGAAGAACCGGAAGAAAAAGAATCCGTTGGATGGGACTGATTCCGAAATCATGTTTCTTCTGTAAGAACGATGCCGTTTTTTTCGGCATCGTTACTTTCATTTATGAGCGGAATCTGTTTCAGCTGTATCAATAAAAACAAAACGCAGAAAGAAAAAGAAAAAATGAAGATATATATTGTCCGTCATGGAGAGACGGCGCTGAATGCAAAAAAAGTTATGCAGGGAAGGCTGGATGAACCATTGAATAAAAATGGGCGTGATCTGGCCATCCTTACCGGGCAGGCCATAAAAGGAATGCATTTTGATCACTGTATATCCAGCCCATTAGATAGAGCCGTGGAAACGGCAAAGCTCATTCTTCGTGAGAGCGGAAATGATATCCCCATCATCACGGATGAACGTCTTCTGGAGATGAATTTCGGAGATCTGGAAGGAAAAATGATTTCCGAAATGGGAGAAGAAGCTGACCGGTTCCACATGGATCCCTTTCATTTCGCAGGGTTTCCAAATGGTGAGACTATTTACGATGTCTGCAATAGAACGCAGTCATTTCTAAAAGAGTTAATTGCAAAAGATGACGGAAAAACATATTTGATCAGCACACACGGCTGTGCCATGAGGGGAATGGTAAACTTTCTGTTTGAAGATCCTTCCGATTATTGGCGTGGGCGCGTTCCGTATAACTGTTCATTTACAATCATTGATGCGAAAAACGGGGAAGCACGGATCAGCGATGTTGATAAGGTTTACTATGACCCGGAGCTGATCGTTGATCATTTTAAGAAGTGACGTCATTGTTGTGACAGCGGAAGATTGGAGTGGAAAAAGGATGGAAGAGAAAACAAAAAAGGAAATGGCAGAAGCGGTGATCGCTGCAGGGCAGCGAATGCTGGAAAGTAATCTTACCGTCGAGACCTGGGGAAATATCAGTGTTCGAACAGAAGAAGGGATCATATGTATCACTCCTTCCGGAATGGCGTATCAGGAGATCACTCCGTCAGACCTCGTTTTTCTGGATCTGGAGGGGAGTGTCTGTGATGGCAACCGTATACCAAGTATAGAAACACAAATGCATGTAAAGATCTATCAGAATCGTCCGGATGTATACGCGATCCTGCATACGCATCCTGTTTCATCTACCGTGTTTGGCGTCCTGCGGAAACCAATCCCAGTAATCACAGATGAAATTGCACAGGCTATTGGCGGCGAGATTTCCGTTGCGGACTATGCACTTCCAGGAACGGATCTGCTGGCGGAAAACACAGTGAAAGCGTTGGGTGAAAAGAACGCATGCCTGCTGGCTAACCACGGCGCAGTATGCGTCGGGAAAGATCTAAACGCCTGCTTTAAAGCGGCAATTGTTCTGGAGACTGGTGCGGATATTTATCAGAAGGCATTGGCGGTCAGTGGATGTGAGCCTGTAGAACTGAAAGAAGATGATGTAAAAGCGATGTATGATTTTGCGCAGAATCATTATGGACAGCGCGAGAGGAGATAAAAAAATGCAATTGCCAGAACATATGAGGCCGGAGAATATCCGCCTGAGTGACGACAGAAAGAAAGTCATTATTATTGATCAGGCATCGCTTCCTAATAGAGTGGAGTATCTGACGCTGGATCAGCCGGAGGAATGCTATAGAGCTATTCAGACATTACAAGTACGCGGTGCACCTGCCATAGGAATCTTTGCTGCCTTTGCAATGTATGTCATAGCACAGCAATGGGCAGGGCTTCCATTGGAAGAGTTTCAGGAAAAGTATCAGAAAACGAGCGAATACCTGAATACCGCACGGCCGACGGCAGTCAATCTTTCCTGGGCAATTCGCCGGCTGCAAAGAATCGTAGATGAGAATGCAGAAAAACCTGTAAAAGATGTCATCCATCTGATTGGAAAAGAGGCGGATCGGATCCAACAGGAAGATGTGGAGATGTGTTTTCAGATCGCATCACATGGCCTCTCTTTATTAAAAGAAGGGGATGGGATCCTTACGCACTGCAATGCAGGACCGCTGGCGACTTCCTGTTATGGGACTGCCCTTGGACCGATGCTGCTGGGGAAAGAGCAGGGCATGCAGTTTAAGGTTTTTGCTGATGAAACCAGACCGCTTCTGCAGGGGGCAAGACTGACGACTTATGAGCTGCAGAAAGCCGGGATCGATGTAACATTGATATGTGACAATATGGCATCTGTCGTGATGAAAAACGGTTGGGTGGATAAGGTCTTTGTAGGCTGTGACAGGATCGCTGCGAACGGAGATTTTGCAAACAAGATCGGAACGAGCGGGGTTGCCATTCTGGCAAATTATTATCATATCCCGGTTTATACATTGGGTCCGTCATCGACCATTGATCTGAATACACCTACCGGGGCAGATATCCCTATTGAACTGCGTGATCCGGATGAGATTCGCACTATGTGGTACCAAAAGCCGATGGCGCCGGAAGGAGTACCATGTTATAACCCATCTTTTGATGTGACTGATCATTCGCTTCTTGCAGGGATCGTGACAGAGAAAGGAATTGTTTATCCGCCATTTGAGGAAAACCTGAAACGGTTGTTTCAGAAATAGGGCAATGCTATACTGAATTGGAATAACAGATAAAAGGAGAAAGGAGAATCATACCATGAGTCAACAAGTTTCCATAGAGATCCTCGAGCCGTCAGGCATACTCGAAAGCCCGCATCGGGAAGGACTTTTTGCACCGCGTCTTGATGATCTGAACGGCAAAACTATCGCGCTGATGAGCATCAACATTCCAATGTATTTCGGTACTACCAGCGATCCGTTTTTTGATGCTGTGGAGAAGAAACTGAAAGAACGTTATCCGGAGGTTAAGATCCTCCGCATGAATTCTTTTGGAACACCAATCGATCCGCCTGAGAAGGCGCTGGAAATCGCCAAGCTCTGTGATGCCTGGCTGGAAGGTGTCAAGGACGCTCACTCTCAGGGCAGGCATGATGCCGGCGCATGCATGGAGAAAGCAGGAAAGCCGGGCGTTAGCATCTGCGTAGATGTTCTCCGCCGCGCGAAAGCAGCAAATCAGGATATCAGCGGCGTACCGAATGTGCGTATCGTCACCGTTCCAGCCGTGGAATATGCAGCCGGAAAAGAAAATCCGGAGTGTATGGATAAGGTGGCAGGCGAATGTATCGACGAGATCATTGACGCGCTGACTAAGCCGTTGACGGAAGAGGAAAAGTGTTCCTTTGACCTGGGGCGTGATCAGGATCCTAAGACTTTTACGGGTGAATGCTATAACGAAGCTTATGAGAAATTCATGGAATACTGCATGGAAAACCATCTGGGTGATGGACTCCCAGTGGTGCCGCCAACAAAGGAAGCGGTCGAGTGGATGCTTTCCGGAACAACCTATCCGCGAGATAAAGTAATTGGTCTGGTGGAGCCAAAGCAGGGCATCGCTACTGTGGAAAAGATTGCTATCGCATCCGTTATGGCGGGCGCAAAACCGGAGTATCTTCCGGTCATCATTGCCATCATGGAAGTACTCACTGATCCGGATTTCAACCAGTTCCATATCGTGAATGAGATCCTGCCGGCAATTTTTATTTCCGGCCCTATTATCAAAGAATTGGGAATTAATAATAAAGTCGGTTATCTTGCGCCGGGAACCAGAGCAAACAGTGCCATCGGCCGTGCTGTGCTGATGTGCATGATCACTATCGGCTGGCGCGACATGACGATCTACGCATCTCCTGGCGGCCAGGGCCGTCCTGCAGCATATGCGAACATTTTTGTTGCAGAGAACCAGGAGGACAGTCCTTGGACATCCTGGGCAGAGCAATGGGGATACGGACCAGAGGAGAGCGTTGTCACCGCCTGCGAATTCTTAACGGAATATCGAGGCCCGTCCGAGAGCGTAGGCTATCCAAATTTTGAGGCGAAGTTTGCTACACTAACATCTCTGTTCAATCGGAGGGGACCGGTCTTCGCAAATACCGGACTGCCTCGCTTTTCACAGGGCGTCCGTCCGATGCTGGTCATTCACCCGACCATGGCAAAAGAACTTGCCGACCGCGGTTTTACGAAAGAAAGCTTCATCCAGTATCTGTACGATACCAATGTGATCGATTATGATTCCATGACGGAAGAAGAACGGGAAGAATTAAGAGAGCAGCTGAAACTGGAAGAACAGCTAAGGCAGCAAGGACAGCTGGGTCGTGCCCCACTTCGTCCAGAGGAGGTCAAACCTGGTCTGCATCTTGAGCCGTTCAGCTCGCCGGATAACGTGCTGGTCATGGTTGCCGGTTCCGGCTCGGGCCAGACGCACCTTTATTATACTTCTGCCGGATCAACGGCAGCACTTTTCGGGGGCATCAAGAAAGCGATCCCGTGGATGACAAAGCCAATCCACGGCGCCACACTGACCAAATACGGAAAGTAAAAGGGGGAAGACTATGCCTTATATTCGCGCAAACGGGATACGTATTGCTTTTGATACTTTTGGCAGTTTAAAGAAAAACCCACTGTTCCTGATCCACGGGCTGACAGGGCAGCGTATGTCCATGGAGAAACTGGCCCAGCAGCTTTCTGATGAGTTTTTCGTTATCACTTATGACTGCCGGGGCCATGGACAGACAGATCATCCTGCGGCATATGATTTAGCTGACCATGGCCGCGATCTGCTGGCGCTGATCGATGCCCTTGGCTATGAACAGGCATCGGTCCTGGGAGCATCGATGGGTTCTTATATTGCTCTGCAGGCAGCAGAACTGGATCCTGAAAAGATTGACAAACTGATCTTAGTTACAGCGAAATCTTTTGACGATGGAAGCGGCTCTTCTGTTCAGCGTCTGCTCCGAGAAGCGGGTCTGGATATGGCCACAGCTCCGCCGGAGGAGAGATCCCGCATTTTAAGTACAGCGCTGTGGTCGCCAAATGTTTCTAAGGAACTGCTGGAGGCACTGGCTCCAAGGATGAAACTGAGCGGTGAAAATGTGGTACCTTTGACTCCGGAAGAGACGGCTGCCGTGAATGAGGCACTGGTAGGTTTTGATCTGCGAAAGGATCTTGAAAACGTGTCCTGCCAGACACTGGTGATCTCTGGCACATATGATAAGATCAACCCGCCGGCTTTTGGCAAAGAAATTGCGGAAAAGATCCCGCAGGCGGATTATGTGGAGTTTCCGGGAGGACATCTTTTGACCATGGAATTTGAAGAAGACTATGTCCGCTGCGT
>JAZNHY010000183.1:0-10113 GCA_045577235.1 Lachnospiraceae bacterium | reverse complement strand
TGCATTCCTGGTTCCAACAACCATCCTGGCCCAGCAGCATTACAATACCTTCCTGCATCGCATGAGCAATTATCCGGTCACGGTCAAAATGCTTTCCCGTTTTGTGAGCGCAGGAGAACAGAAAAAGATCGTGGCGGATTTGAAAAAGGGCATGGTCGATATCGTAGTGGGAACACATCGCCTGCTTAGTAAAGATATTGTTTTTAAAGATCTGGGACTGTTGATCATTGATGAGGAACAGCGCTTTGGTGTTTCACATAAAGAGAAGATCAAACAACTGCGCAAAGACGTAGATGTGCTGACATTAAGCGCAACACCTATCCCAAGGACACTGCATATGTCATTGGCAGGGATCCGTGACATGAGTCTTTTGACGGAACCTCCGATTGACCGGGTTCCGATCCAGACTTACGTAATGGAGTATTCCGAAGACGCCGTCCGTGAGGCAATCCTCAGAGAAGCGCGCAGAGGCGGCCAGGTATACTATGTTTATAATCTGACGAATAATATAGATATGATTGCCGCGAAGATCCAGGACATGGTGCCGGATCTGAAAGTGGCATATGCGCACGGTAAGATGTCATCGCGGGAGTTGGAAAATATCATGGAAGATTTCGTGGCGGGTGACATCGATGTACTGGTCTCTACCACGATCATCGAGACCGGTATGGATATTTCCAATGTGAATACGATCATTGTGCATGATGCGGACCGCTTTGGTCTGTCCCAGCTGTATCAGCTCAGGGGAAGGGTCGGACGTTCTGACCGTACGGCATATGCATTTTTAATGTATCGGAAGGATAAGATCCTGGCAGAGATTGCAGAGAACCGGTTGAAAGCTATCCGTGAGTTTTCGGATCTGGGCAGCGGCATCCGCATCGCTATGCGTGATCTGGAGATCCGCGGCGCAGGTAATGTGCTTGGTGCAGAACAGTCCGGCCATATGGAGGCTGTCGGATATGAACTGTACTGCAAATTGCTCAACGAGGCCGTATCCCTCCTGAAAGGGGAATATGTCTTAGGTGATTATGATACGACGATCGATCTTTCTATCGATGGTTTTATTCCGGCGGACTATATTAAAAACGAATACGAAAAACTGAACATGTATAAAAAGATCTCCGCGATCGTCAATGAGGAAGATCAGGAAGATATCCGCAGCGAACTGGAGGACCGCTTTGGTCCGATCCCGCAAGTGACGGAGAACCTTCTGGAAGTTGCCTTAATGAAAGCAAAAGCGCACGAGGTCTTTATCACAGAGATATCTGGCGGCAAGAGCGAGTTCAAGATCAGTATTTACAAATTGGCTCCGGTCGATACTTATAAGATCCACGGTTTTCTGAAGTCCTATAACGAAGAAACCCAGCCGGGCAAACGCCGTGTGATCGGAGAAGCGAATCAGAGTACACTGCGGTTTGTAGCAGACGCAAATCCATATTTTGTTTTCCGTCCTAAACACGTGCCAAAGACGGTGCCGGAGATCAAGAAGACAATGCTGAACTTTTTTGATAATCTGAAAGAAATCATCCGGAAGGAGGGTGAAGAAGATGCCTAAAATTCTGGTGGCTATGAGCGGCGGGGTGGATTCTTCGGTCGCAGCAGCCATATTAAAAGAAGAATATCAGACAGTTGAGGGGGCCTACCTGGTTCTGCACGACGGTTATGAAAAAGATGTGGAACGGGCAAAAAATGCAGCAGAGCATCTTTCCATTCCGTTCCATGTGATCGATGGCAGAGACTTTTTCCGAAAAACGGTGATCGAAGATTTTGTGACTGCTTATGAAGATGGAAAAACGCCAAACCCTTGTGTTTACTGCAACCGGAACTGCAAGTTTGCGCTGCTCCTTGGATGGGCATTGGAAAACGGATTCGACCGAGTGGCAACTGGGCATTATGCAAAACGAATGATCCTGGAGAATGGCCGTTATGCGATTGGAAAAGGAAGAGACCGCTCGAAAGATCAAAGCTATATGCTGTATCAGCTGACACAGGAACAGATTTCCAAGATCATGTTCCCGCTGGGAGAACTCTTAAAAACGGAAGTCCGTGAAATAGCAGAGGATCTGGAATTGGAGAATGCACAGCAGAGAGACAGCCAGGATATCTGTTTTATCCCGGATGGCGATTATGCTGCTTTTTTGGAAAAAGAGGGTATCCGGGATCCCCAAAATAATGAGCCGGGTAATTTTGTCGATACAAAAGGAAATGTTTTAGGACAGCATAAAGGATTGATCCATTATACGATCGGTCAGCGCAAGGGCTTGGGCTTAAGTCTTCCGGCACCTCTTTATGTCTGCGAAAAAAGAAAAGAAACGAATGAAGTCGTGCTGTGTCCGAATGAGGAACTCTTTCAAAAACAGGTCATCGCTGATCAGGTGCACTTGATGGCTTTAGATACGATTTCTGCACCGCTGCGGGTAACTGCAAAGATCCGTTACTCCCAGGGAGAGAATGAGGGAACGGCTCTTCTGGTGGATGAGAAGCTGATCGTCTTATTTGATGAGGGTGTGAGGGCACCAACACCGGGACAGTCGCTGGTACTGTATGATCAGGAGATCGTACTTGGAGGAGGAATTATCGTATGAAAAAACAGGAACGCATCACAAAGATCCTGGAGCAGTTAGATGAACATTACAGCGTACAGAAAAAATGCTGGCTGGATTACGATAATGCATGGCAGCTGCTGTTCGCAACGATCCTGAGTGCGCAGTGTACAGATGCACGCGTGAATCTGGTCACGAAAGATCTGTATGTTAAATATCCGAATATTGAGGCATTTGCCAAAGCAGATCTGAAAGAACTGGAGCAGGATATCCATTCCACCGGTTTTTATCATAACAAGGCAAAGAATCTGATCGCGTGCGCCAATCAGCTGCTGGATGAATACGATGGGCAGGTGCCGTCGGATATTGATCAGCTGACAAAACTGGCTGGTGTAGGAAGAAAAACTGCAAATGTGATCCGCGGTAACATTTATGATATTCCAAGCATCGTGGTGGATACACATGTGGGGCGGATCTCACGTAAACTGGGACTGACAAAAAGTGAGGACCCGGCAAAGGTGGAGAAAGATCTGGAAAAATGTCTTCCAAAAGATCACTGGATCTTATGGAATATCCAGATCATTGCACATGGCAGAAGCATCTGCACAGCACGAAGCCCGAAATGTGAAGAGTGCTTTTTAGCACCATTCTGCCCGGGAAAGAAAAAATAGAGAACAAATCATATTATGCGATATCAGATCCGTCATGCGCTGGTGCAGTACGGCGCAGACACCATAATTGAAGATGTGAATTTCGAGATCCGTGACAGGGAAAAGATCGCGGTGGTTGGACGCAATGGCTGCGGCAAGACCACTTTATTAAAGCTGATCAGCGGGGAGATTGAAATGAGCAACCCGGACAGCGATGAAAAGAGCGGGATCTTCATGCAGGGAAAGCAGCGGATCGGTCTGCAGAAGCAGATCAGTTTTCCGGACGGAACCATTTCTGCACGAGATGAAATCTGCAAAGTATTTGCAGATCTTTATGCTGTACAGGCGCGGATGAACGAGATCGAAACATTGCTGGCTGCCCAGGAAGAGGAGGGTGATACAAGGGAGAGGCTACTGGATGAGTACGCTTCCCTGCAGCGGCGTTATGATGCTCTTTCCGGCGATTCCAGTGAACGGGAAATGGAGATCATGTTCCAGAAGTTTGGTTTTGCACTGGAAGATCTTGACCGTCCGATTGGCTCTTTTTCCGGAGGGCAGCAGACAAAGATCGCGTTTATCAAGCTGCTGTTATCTTATCCGGATATCCTTTTATTAGATGAGCCGACAAACCATCTGGATCTTCCGTCCATTGAATGGCTGGAAGAATATCTAAAGAAATATAAAAATGCTGTTGTCATCGTCTCCCATGACCGTGCTTTTCTGGACCGGATCGTTGATGTGACATATGAGATTGAATATCACCGTATGAAACGCTATGCGGGCAATTATTCTGCATTTGTAAAGCAAAAGGAAGAAGCACTGGCAAAGCAGGAAAAAGATTATGAAGCGCAGCAGGCAGAGATCAAACGTCTTTCCGAATGGATCGAAAAATGGAAGAATACACCGACCAAGGTATCTGCCACCCGGTCCAAACGGAAAGTGATCGAGCATATGGAGCTAATCGAAAAACCGCGGCGCTTTGATACAGATACATTTCGTGCCTATTTCTCTCCGTACCGGACCAGTTATTCGGAAGTGCTGAATGTAAAAAAACTGGGCATCGGTTATGACCATCTGCTTTCAGAAGTTTCTTTCCGTCTGCAAAAGGGAGAACGGCTGGCTGTGATCGGAGAAAACGGTATGGGTAAATCCACACTGCTGAAGACTTTAGTGGGACTGATCCCTCCGCTTAGCGGTTCCTTTACCGTAGGTGAAAATGTGGACGCAGGATACTTTGACCAGCAGAAAGCAGTGATCAATGATGAAGACCCAACGCAGAGTGTTTTGGAAAACTTCCAGGACACGTATCCGAAACTGACCAATTTGGAAGCGCGCAGTGCGCTTGCCGCTTTTTCTTTTTCGCAGGAAGAAGTAGATACAAAGCTTGGACAGCTTTCCGGCGGAGAGCGGGTACGGCTGGCTCTGTGTAAAATGTTTTATACTCGTCCGAATTTCCTGATTCTGGACGAGCCGACCAACCATATGGATATTCCAGGCAAAGAGGCTTTGGAGAAAATGCTGCAAAGTTATACCGGGACGGTCCTGTTTGTTTCCCATGACCGCTACTTTATCCGTGAAGTGGCAACGGGTATTTTAGATTTTGCAAATGGTGAAGTAAAGCAATATCCATATGGGTATGATGAGTATCTGCGGGAAAAAGCAAAACGCAGCACAACAGAAGACGTGTCCAAAACGCCTGATGCAGATGATACTGTTACACAGGTCTCATCTACCGAGCTCAAGAATCCGGGCAAGTTCCGGGCAAAGATCGAACGGAAGATTGAAAAAATCCAGGGACAGATCGCGGAGAGCGAAGAAAAAATAAGGCTCCTGCAGGAACAGCAGGAAGATCCTGCACTGGCTTCAGATTTCGAAAAGCTGATGGAGATCCAGGCAGAAATCGATCAAAATGAAAAACAGCAGGAAGACCTGCTGAATCTCTTAGTAGAAGCGGAAGAAGAACTTATGACTCTGTAAGTTCATTGAAATCCGGCTCTTTTATCTCATCCAGTTTTTTATCAAGTGGAATCGTTTCTTCTAACAGGGAGAAGTATTTGTTGTGTGCTTCCTGATAATCCCTGTTGAACTGTTCATCCGAGCCCTGGTGCAGGGAAGTGACATAGTTGTGCGCAAGGGATGCCAGGTCCGGATTGACACGGGCAACGACTGAGATACCAATGTTGGAGCAGGTATCCGAAATACGTTCCAGGTTGGAAAGGACGTCCAGGAAGAGAATACCGTTTTGCGTGGAGCAAAGTCCCAGACGCAGACGGATCAGGTGATTATCATGCAGTTTATTAACAAGGTCGTCCATCACATCTTCTAACGGTTCAATATGACGAGCAGCTACTGCATCTCTTTTCTCAAATGCCTGCCGGGTATACTGCAGAAGTTCATCCAAAAGCGAGCGAACCACGTTTAATTCTGCCATAGCATCTTCAGAGAACGAGGATTTGCTGTCATGCAGACTTTCTGCTGCTTCTGCAATATTCATCGCATGGTCGCCTAAACGCTCGATCTGCGTTACGATCTTATTGTACTGATCCAGGATCGATATATGCAGATCTTCTTTTACATGCGGTGAGAGCTGCATCAGATAGTTACAGACGCTGTCTGTCATTTCATCGATACTGTCTTCTTCTTTTTCAATTTCTTCCAGCTGCTTTCTGTTAAAACTGGTAAACAGATCCAGTGCCTTATTGATGTTGGAAGTAGCGATATCCAGCATGGTCAGAAGGATATCATAGCAGCTGCGGAAAGCCAGCGCCGGGGTCGAGAAGAATACCGGGTTCAGCTCGGAAAGCTTATCGCTGTATTTCCCAACTGGCTTTGGTTTGTCTTTTACAATCTTTATAGTGAGCTTCTCAAACAGAGAAACAAATGGCAGAAGGAGCAGAGCACATGCAAGGTTAAAGATGGAGTTTGCATTGGCAATGGTGCCCGGCGTCATCGGCGTATTCCAAAGGGTGGCCAGACCGCCAAATTGATGGATCAGGGTAACCACCAGAATGACCAGGATCGTTTTAGCCAGGTTGTAAACAATATTGACGATACCAACCCGCTTTGCTTCGGTCTGAGCACCGATCCAGCAGACGATACCGGTGGTCACGCAGTCGCCCAGATAGATGCCGACTATGATGACGTATACCGTTTTGAACGGTACCGTTCCGGCCAGTGCAAAGGTCTGCAGAATACCGACAGTTGCAGAAGAGCTTTGCAGCATAAAAGCAACGCCGGCCCCGACCAGATAGGCCAGCCAGACGTTATCGCCCAATGTGGAGAACAGATGGTCGATCAGACCGCTCTCTGACAGGACATTTACGGATGCAGACATATTCAAAAGGCCGCTGAATAAAATACCAAACCCGATGGCAATGTTGCCGATCGTATGAGAGTTGCGAAACTTGAAAAACATGATCAGCACGATACCAACGACCAGTGCGACCGGAGCGAGCGTGGATGGCTGGAAGATCCGAAGGAAAGACGCGGAATCTGCATTAAGACCCATAAGCCGGATGATCTGACCGGTGATGGTGGTACCGAGGTTAGCACCTAAGATAATACCGAGTGACTGGTGGAGAGAAAGGATGCCGGCAGCAACTAAGCCGGAAGTAATAACAATAGTCGCCGTGGAAGACTGAATAATGACTGTGACCAAAAGACCAAGAAGAAACGCCTTAATGGGGTTGTTCGTGACCTTTTCAATAACAACCTTCAGTGTTCCGGACGAGCCTTCCTTCAGGCTGTCCCCCATCAGTCTCATGCCATACAAAAACATGGCCAGACCGCCTAATAAAGAGATAATATCAAAAACGCTCATGGATAAATTCTAACATTCTACGGAAAAATGGTAAACATAGAATTATGGCTTGAATTAAAAACAATCAGATAGTATACTGTATACAATATACAATCGTCTTCGGACAAAAACAGGCGGTTTTTCAACATGCTTGTTTTTTTGCCCTCAAATAGCAGGTTTTTGACAGAAATGAGGCAGGAGGATACGGATGCCGACAGATTTTTCAGGCAGGATCACTAGAAAGGCATATGGAAAAATCAATCTTGCCCTCGATATTACCGGCAAGCGGGAAGACGGGTATCATCTGGTAAAGATGATCCTGCAGACCGTGGACCTGTATGATCAGATTACGGTGGAGAGACTGGAAGAAGGGATCGTTTTAACATGCGATGACCCGCGTGTTCCGACCGACGAGAAAAACCTGGCGTATAAGGCAGCCCGTTTGATGATCCAAACGTTTGACCTTTCAGCCGGAGTGAAGATCCATATCGAAAAAAAGATTCCAATGCAGGGAGGTATGGGAGGAGGCAGCACAGATGCTGCTGCCGTCATTCTTGCGGTCAATGAACTGTTTGATCTTCATGCGGACCCGGATATACTGGACAAACTTGCTGTTACACTGGGGGCTGATGTGCCATTTTGCCTGCGAAAAGGCACTTATCTGGCAGAAGGAATCGGAGAAAAACTGACGAAACTTCCTGATGCGCCGCATGGCTACCTGGTGCTGATCGTGCCGTCTTTTGGCATTTCCACTGCCTGGGCTTATGCCAGGGCAGACGAGATGGATGATCTGATCCATCCGGATATAGCAGGAATGGTGAAGACGATTGAAAAACAGGATCTGGCAAAAATGGCAGCTTGCATGGGAAACGTTCTGGAGCAGGTGGCCATTTTGGAACATCCGGAAATACAGGCAGTGAAAGATCAACTGCTGCAGCATGGTGCACTGGGAGCTATGATGACAGGCTCCGGCTCCGTTATTTTCGGCATTTTCGATGATCCGAAAAAAGCAGGCTTATGTTTTGAGGCATTTAAAGGAGAAACTTATGGTAAATTTAAAAGTCAACTATGATGAGTATATTCCTTTGCGGGATATCGTTTTTAAAACACTTCGGGAGGCAATCATTACCGGAGATCTGAAACCAGGTGAGCGTTTGATGGAGATCAAGCTGGCCAATGAGCTGGGAGTTTCCCGGACACCGGTCCGCGAAGCGATCCGGAAACTGGAACTGGAGGGGCTGGTCATTATGACGGCCCGGAAAGGAGCAGAAGTAGCTCCAATTAATGAAAAAGATCTGCGGGAAGTGCTGGAGATCCGGAAGGTGTTAGAGAGCCTTGCCTGTGAGTTGGCTTGTAAAAATGTACAGCCGGAAAATATCGCTTTGTTTGAGGAAATAAATGCGAAGACAGAAGAAGCAGTTAAAAATGAAACCATAGAAGAGATCACAAAACAGGATGTAGCCTTTCATGAGGCCATCTATTCCATTACAAAGAACGACCGGCTCGTCCAGATGCTGCACAACCTGAAAGAGCACATCTTCCGTTACCGTCTGGAATATATAAAAGATATGAAAAACAAGGCCACGATCGTGGAAGAACATAAGAAGATCATTGCGGCAATCGCCTCCAAAAATGTCCGTGCTGCCTGCAAAGAGATCGAGAGGCATATCGAAGTGCAGGAAAAATACATTCTGAATACATTGATAAAAGAAGCAAAATAGTGTAGAATACGTCAGCATTCAGAGAAAGGAAGAAATCTTATGCCTACATGGTTAATAATCGTAATTATCGTTGCCGGTGTTGTTGCTCTTGGTTTGGGAGCACTAGTTTTCTTTGGCAGACGAGCAGAGAAGAAAACAAAGGAAAATGAGGCAGCGCTGCAGAAAGGCGCACAGCCAATGTCCTTTTATATTATTGATAAAAAGAAAGTACGTTTAAAAGACGCCGGACTTCCAAAGGCAGTCTATGATCAGGTTCCTCGTCTTGGAAAAATCACCAAAATGCCAATGCTTAAGGTGAAGATTGGAAACCGGATCACCAGTCTGGTCTGTGACCGGGATGTATATAAGACAGTTCTGCCGAAACAGGAAGTCAAAGCGATGGTCTCCGGAATGTATGTCCTCTCTGCAAAGAGAGTCCGCGGTCCGCAGGTCGAAGCAAAGAAAGTCGGAAAAGACGGAAAAGTCAAAGAGAGCTGGATCGACAGACTGCGTTAGTCGTTCACTTATCAAGCGTGTTTATCAAGCGGCGTGTTTCACGCCGCTTTTTTAATACCCGTTTTGGGAAAAAGTTAAAACACGCATTTCCTGGCCAAAATTGACTTTTGCTTTTTCAAGTGGCATAATTTTACCAGTCTTCGAGCTTTATCACCTAAAGGAAACCATGGAGATAAAGCCACACGATTTCTCAAATGAGAAAGTTTGTGTCGGGGTTCGCGCTGGAAACGGCAGGGCCTTCCGGGCAGAGCAAAAAAATCTGCAATGAAAAGGAGGCGGATCATAGGTGCATGCTTTGCATGGTTTTTGTCCGCACTCTTTGAGAAGACGGACAATTTTATTTTTATTGCGGAAAAACCGCGAAAGGAGAAAACCATGAAAAAGATTATGACACTTATTATTTCAGCTCTTATGGCAATCTGCTTGCTTGCAGCCTGCGGCAAAGAAGAAGCCCCTTCAGAAGGAGGCAGTTCCGCAGCACCTTCTGATGCTGTGACTGCTCCGGATACACTTTCTGGTGAACTCAACATTTATGCAGCAGCATCCATGACAGAATCTTTGGATAAAGTCATCGGACTCTTCAAAGCACAGCATCCAAATGTAACTGTAAATGCAAACTATCAGTCATCCGGCGACCTAGTAAAAGCGATCAAGGCAGGCGGCGTCTGCGATATCTTCATTTCTGCAGGTGCAAAGCAGATGAATCAGATCGATATCACAGCTGATGCGGATATCAACACTGACGGCAGCGATTTTGTTGTTCTGGGAACCCGCTTCAAAATGCTTCAGAACAAGTGCGTGCTGGTTGTTCCTGATGACAACCCGGCAGGCCTTACATCTTTTGACGACCTGAAAGCAGCATTTGATGGACCAGAGTTTCTGTTTGCAAAGGGCGGTGCAGAAGT
>JAZNHY010000182.1:0-10027 GCA_045577235.1 Lachnospiraceae bacterium | reverse complement strand
GTTCCGTTGTGGGGCGGCGCCATGCAGACGGGCATCAAGGACATTTTGTTTACTGGAGTGTTCCTCCTGTTTATGACATTTTCTATGCAGCTGTTTTTGCCGCTGCGAAAGGCAGATGGTACAGTACGTTTTCCGGCAGGGAAGTGGATCTTGTACGGCGTTTGTATTGTGGTGCTCTGCCTCTACCGGAACGGGATCATTTTGATCCTTGTACCAACCCTGGTGATCTTTTTCTTCTGCGGAGACAAGAGCAGAGGATGGAGAAAGTTCTATGTACTGACTGCCGCAGTTTCGCTGGCAATGGTACTGGTCTTTGGCAATGTAGTGCAGAGTGTCTATCACACAAAAACAGAAACAGCTGAAGCTTTATCGATCCCGTTTCAGCAGACTGCCAGAGACATCAGGGACAATGCGGAAGAATTAACACCAGAGCAGCAGGAGGTAATTGAAAAGACATTCAATCTTGAGGATTACCGGAAACTTGGAAAAGCGTACTACCGATATGCATCAGATCCGGTCAAAGTGCAATACCTCTGGTGGGCAACGGACGAGCAGGGCGCCATGCTGAAAGAGTATCTGAAAGTCTGGGGACAGCGTCTTGGCAAACGTCCGATGACTTACATTGAGGCCACGCTATCCAACACCTTTGGCTACTACACGATCACGCCAAAGATCACACCGGAAAAATACGGCGCCGGAACCATGGTGCAGTTTGGTATAGACACATTAGCATCTGAGGATGCAGTAAAAGCAAGTGAAGGCAGATTAGATGAAGGCTACATCCCGCATCAGGCGGAAAAGATGCAGGGATTTGCCACTTTCCTGAAGAACTGGCACGGCCTCTGGCAAAAGATCCCGGTGCTGAATCTGTTATTAAAATGCGGAACCTACGGACTGATCTTACTGATCATCACGATTCATTTCGCAAAGAAGAAAAATAAAAGGGTGCTCCTGGCTATCCCGCTGATCCTTTTGTATCTGATGGCCATGGCGTCCCCGCTGAATGAACATATTCGATATGTCCTTCCTGCAGTGGCATCGCTGCCGCTTGTGGTCGCAGCCTGCTATGGAAAGGAAGAAAAACAAACCTTGGAGGAATAAACATGAAAGAAAAGATTTTAGAGATCCTGACAGAAATCAACGAGGACATCGCAGGTTACGAAGGCGACGGACTCCTGGAAGACGGCATTATTGCATCCCTGGATGTGATCGAGATCGTATCAGCTCTGGAGGATGAGTTTGGCATCATCATTGCTGCTAAAAGTATTACGAAAGAGAATTTTGCGTCGGTGGACAGCATCTGCGCGCTGGTGGAAAGCCTGCAGTAAGGATAGTTTATGGGACTGGTTTCCGTCTGGTTTCTGATCTTTATGGCTGCGGTCACTCTGGTGTATTACCTGGTGCCGCAAAAAGGGCAGTGGATCGTTCTGCTTCTGGCAAGCCTTTCCTTTTACGGGCTGTGTGCCAAAGGCTTTCTGGTATGCCTGCTTCTTTTCGCTGTGATCGTTTATCTGTGTGCCAAAAGATTTGAGACGGATAAGAACCCACTTCTGGTCCTCTTAGAGATCATCCTTCTGATCGCGCTGGTGATCGTCCTGAAATACGCCGGATGGTTTGGCAGCGGGCTGGAAGGAGCTCTGGGATGGATCGGGTCCTTCCGGGCAGCTGAATACATAGTTCCTTTAGGCATTTCCTATATTATGCTGATGGGATTGGGCTATTCTCTGGATGTGTACCGCGGGACGATTCATGCAGAAGGAAACTTTCTGAAAGTGTTAGGCTTTCTGGCATTCTTTCCGGCTTTGACACAAGGGCCGATCAACCGCTTTGCGGATCTGGTCCCGCAGATGGAACAGGGGAACCGCTTCCGCTATGAGACGCTCGTCTCTGGCGTACAGCGGATGCTGTGGGGCTTTTTCAAAAAGCTGGTGATCGCCGGAAGACTGGGATTGGTGATGACGGAACTGACCGGAGGCTGGAAAGGCAGCACCTACAGCGGCATCTACGTTTTTCTGGCTGTTATCGTCTGTTCCTTTTATCTGTTCATGGACTTTTCCGGCTGCATGGATATTGTGATCGGTGCGGCGGAGATTTTGGGAATAAAACTGCCTGAGAACTTTGATCATCCGTATCTGGCAGAAAACATGCCGCAGTTCTGGCGGAAATGGCATATCACACTTGGCGCGTGGCTGCGTGATTATGTTCTCTACAGTTTTACCATGTCCAGCGCAGCAAAGAAGATGAACCGCACGCTGCGGGAAAGAATAGGACGGCGGGGAGCATCCTCCGTCATCAGCATCATTGGTGTTTTGTTTGTATGGCTGGTCTTTGGCCTCTGGCACGGGATTGCCGGAAGTTTTTTGATCGCTGCAGCCTATTATGCACTGACGATCATTGTCGGGATATTGATCGAAGCTCCAGTCAAAAAATTTCACGCACGGTTTCCGCGGCTGAACGGCTCCGTCGGCTTTCAGATCTTTCGCGTGGTGCGGACCTTTATCCTGAGTATTCAGGGCGCGTATCTGATGCTGATACCAAACGTTAAGAGTGGTTTCGCTTATCTGCTTTCCTTCTTTACTCAGCCAACCGCTCAGCTGGTGGTAAAGACGGAGGGAGAACTGGCAGGAGGCATCCGGATCCTGGGTTTGGATCCGTACGATTTTGTGATCCTGATCCTGGCCTTTGTTTTTTGGATCGTGGTTTCCCTGCTGCATCGTAAAAAGGATGTGCGGCTGCGGCTTGCGGGGATGCATATCGTGCCAAGATGGGTGATCCTGTTTGCAGTTGTAATTGCAACGGTCCTGTTTGGCCTTTATGGCGGCGGGGATATGGCAAGTTTTATTTATCAGGGGTTCTAGATGAAAAAGCTTGGGAAAGCAGTACTGTTTTGTCTGATCCTGGCATTGCTGCTGGCTCTCTTCAATAAAATACTGATGCCGGATACCCAGTTTCGGGCTGACACAAAAGAACTCGGGAACGAGGTCGATTATATCTTCCTTGGCACGAGCAATGTGTTCTATTGTGTGAACCCGGTCATTATCTGGAATGAAAAAGGTTATACCGGTTATGACCTGTCACTGGAGCAGGCACCGCTTATCGTTTCTTATTATCAGCTGAAAGAAGAGCTGAAGAAAGTCAGGACCAAGACCGTTTTTCTGGACAGTGCTGCGTTTGAATACAATTACGGTGTTCCATCCATGAATCAGCTGGCGTTGGATAAGATGCCGTTCAGCTGGGATAAATTGAAACTGATCCATGAACTGGGGGAAGATGATGCAGACCATCATGTTGCCGCAGAGCAGACCTACAATAAGATCAGCTACCTGATACCGCTTTACAGTTTTCATGAAAGATGGAAAGAAATCTTTGAAGGCACCTTGAAGAGCCGGTATCACAATAAATATGAGCATACCTTTGCCGGCTATGTGGCAAACAAAGATCATTATATATTTAAAAAAGATTACCGGTGGCTCCCGACCATGGAGGAATTTGGAGGAGTCTATGAAACCGAAGTCACACCGGTCAACCGGGAATGGTTTGGGAAAATCAGAGATCTGTGTGAGGCAAAGGGAGTGGAGCTGGTTCTGATCAAGACGCCGTCCAAAGGGTGGCTTGTGGAAATGAGCAAATCCCTGAAAGCTTTTGCACAGGAAGAAGGCATTGAATACCTGGAGATGAATGATGAAAAAGTGATCACTGCCTTATCTCTGGATGAGCAAAATGATTTTTGCGATACCTCTTCGCATTTTAATATTTACGGAACAGAAAAGATCAGCCGGTACCTGGCTGCCTATATGGAGAAAAAGGCGGCCTATACGGATCAGCGGATCCAGGGGACCGGGATCAATGCTTATTGGAACCAGTTGTATGAGGAATATTTGGAATACAAAAATGCGGACACGCAGTAAACAGAATCGGAAGGGCTGAACATGGTTTTCTCTGGAAACATCTTTTTATTCGTCTTTCTTCCGGTGACCCTGCTGTTTTACTTTAACCCGTTTACTAAGAAGTGCAGGGACGGAGGACGGACATTCAAGAATATTGTCCTTCTGATTGCAAGCCTTGTTTTTTACGGATGGGGCGAGCCGCGTTTTGTTTTTATCATGATGATCTCGATCGTCCTGAATTATCTGATTGGTTTGGGACTCGGGAAATATGAGCAGAAAGCAGCGCGGCACTGGCTGCTTGCAGCCCTCCTTCTTTTGAATCTGGGGCTGCTGTTCGTGTTTAAGTATCTGGGCTTTGTATCGGGCATCTTTGGAGGAAGCATCCGGATCGCCCTGCCTCTGGGAATCTCGTTTTACACGTTCCAGATCCTTTCCTACGGCCTGGATGTTTATTTCAATAAAGACAAGGTGCAGAAAAACATTCTGCTCCTGGGCGTATATATTTCCATGTTCCCGCAGCTGGTGGCCGGACCGATCGTACGTTATGCAGATGTATCGGAAGAACTGCTGAACCGGAAAGAGACATCAGAAGACATCACTTATGGTGTAAGGCGTTTTGTATATGGATTAGGCAAGAAAGTCCTGCTGGCTAATTTCCTGGCGATTATTGCAGACTATGCATTTTTAAGTCCGGGAACCAATTCGGTTGCGACAAGCTGGCTGGGGACCATCTGCTACACACTGCAGATCTACTTTGATTTTTCCGGTTACTCCGATATGGCCATTGGTCTGGGCAGGATCTTTGGATTCCATTTCCCGGAGAACTTCGATTACCCATATGTATCGTTGTCCTTTACGGAATACTGGCGAAGATGGCATATGACGCTGGGAAGCTGGATGAAAGACTATCTGTTCTATCCGCTGCAGAAGAGTGACGGAATGATCCGCCTGGGCGGATGGGCCAGAAAAACCCTGGGCAAGAAAAAAGGAAAGTATGTACCGGTCGTTTTATCGCTTCTGGTCTTGTGGCTGGCTATGGGATTCTGGCACGGCGCCAACTGGAACTTTGTGATATGGGGACTTTTGTTCTTTGTGTTGATGAGCTTTGAGTCCCTGACGGGAATTGGTAAAAAAGCACTTAAGAGTGCAGCAACAAAAGGATTTCAGGCGAAAAAGATCGTTTATCACATTTATGTGATCTTTTTCCTGCTGATCGCTTATGTGCTGTTTCGGGCAGAAAGTCTCCCTTTGGCTTTCCGGTATATCGGGAACATGTTCGGAGGCACGACCAATACGTTTGTAGATGGTGATTTCTGGAAGTATTTGAAAAATATCCGCTTCCTGCTCCCGGCAGCGATCATTCTGTGCACACCGTTTGCCAGATGGATCAGTGAGAAGATCAGGAAGCCTTTGATAAGAGATATCGGAAGGGGCGTTGTGGTTCTGGCCATCTTTGTTCTTTCCGTCCTGTCCATTGTGACAGAACTGTACAACCCGTTCATTTATTTTAATTTTTAAACATGCAGCAAGAAGGAAAAGTTGAAAAGATCATAACGCGGATCATCATTGGCATTCTGTTTGCCTTTCTGATTTCTATCATCGCAGTAGCCATTGCGATCAAGGCAGGAAGAACAGAATTATTCCGGATGGATCACAGCATTGAGACCAAGGTCTATGAGATCAGCCAGGAGGATAACTTCCTGCAGAGGATTTCCAAGGGCTACAGCAATGCTGTATTTGCTGCAAAAAATTATACCAATGCATATTCCAATGATCTGCTGCTTGGCAGACGCAAGATCGTGGAGACGGAAGTACGGTATAAAAACCTGATCGGATTTAAGATCTTTGCGCCGGGAGAATATAACAGCCTTTTATATCTGGAGGATGGGTATCTGGCCAGTGCGAATCCAAAAGAGTCTCCGGAGGATATCCAGAAGATCGCTACCAAGATCAAAGGTCTTTCAGAAACTGCTAAAGAAGCCGGATCCACCTTCTTCTATGTGCAGACCCCGGGCAACATCAATAAATACGGAGATGAAGGGATCAATCAGGTTCAGGATTTTTCCAATCAGAATGCGGATCTTTTAGTGGAGGATCTGCGCGCCTACGGCATCGACTGCCTGGATATCCGTGATAACATGCATGCCGCCTATACGGACTACCGTTCCTTATTCTTCCGGACAGATCATCACTGGCGCCAGCCGGTGGCTCTTTGGGCAACCAATGAGATCTGCCAGTATATGCAGGCACAGTATGGCTTTGTATATGATCCGACTTACTATGATCCGGACCGGTATGAGATCGAGCTGCTTCCGGCACACTATCTGGGGTCGCTGGGCAGAAAAGCAACCCTGGCCGATGCTGCGCCGGATGATTTTGAGCTGATGCATCCAAAGTTTGATACGCTCCTGAATCTGACCCTGGATAAAAAGGGACAGGATGGAGAAAAGTATATGCGGGAAGGAAACTGGGAAGCGCTTTATGACAGAGATGAAATGAATCATGAAGACATATACTGGCGAGAGTGTTTCCTGGCGCTGCTTTCGTTCTATGGAACCGGAAAAGCAACAGTGACAAACCTGCAGGCAGACAACGATACCACGGTCCTTTTTGTGGCAGACTCTCTGTGCATTCCGGTCACTGGATTCCTTTCTCTGAATGCAAAGAAAGTCGAGCTGATCGATCCTCGTTATTACGATGGAAGCATAAAAGACTATATAACGGAAACAAAACCAGATTATGTCATCAGTTCTTATTCGGTGACCATTATCCAGGATTATTATCCGATCTTTAACTTTGATTAAATGAGTGCAGGAAAGTTTGATAAAATCATCATAGGGGCAGGCATTTACGGTCTTTACGCAGCACTTTTATGTGCGCGGAAGAACGAGAGTGTTCTTGTGCTGGAAAAAGAAAATGACTGCTTTACACGCGCAACGTATGTAAATCAGGCGCGGGTGCATCTGGGGTATCATTATCCAAGGTCTCTTTCCACTGCAAAAGCAACGGCCGGCTATTTTGACCGCTTTGTAAAAGAATATCCGGAATGTATTCATGATGCCTTTGACCAGGTCTATGCGACCAGCTCCAAATTCTCATGGACCAGTGCAGCGCAGTTTGAAAAGTTTTCTGAAGCAGCACAGATCCCGGCGGAGCGGGTTCCTGTCACGACCTACTTTAAAGAAGGCATGTGCGACGGAGCGTTCCTGACACGGGAAGTCACCTTTGATGCGCAGATCCTGAAAGAACGCATGCTGGGCGACTTAAAAGATTATCCGAACGTAACGATTATAACCGGTGCTCCAGTCACAAAGATAGAAAAGCAGGAAGATGTTTATGCCCTTATGGCAGGGGAAGAAACTTATGAAGCACCGTTTGTACTGAATGCTTCCTATGCCTGTGTTAATGAACTGACAGAGTTGGCGGGATTTGAACCGTTCAGGATCAAATATGAATTATGTGAAGTGATCTTATGTCGCGTATCAGAGGAACTGAAAAACGTGGGAATCACCGTAATGGACGGGCCATTCTTTTCCATTATGCCGTTTGGCAGGACCGGGCTCCATACGCTGACCAGCGTCACCTTTACGCCGCATCAGACCTGCTATGAAAAACTGGCAGAATTTGAATGCCAGAAACAGAGCGGCGGATCCTGCAAAAAGGGGTATCTGGCAAACTGCAATACCTGTCCGGCAAAACCGGATTCTGCATGGCCTTATATGTCCAAACTGGCCCGCAAATATATGAAAGAGGATTATCAGTTTGAATACCTGGGATCTCTTTTTTCCATCAAGCCGATCTTAATGGCTTCGGATGTGGATGATTCCCGCCCAACCATGATCAAGACGCACAGTACATCGCCGACATTTGTCAGTGTGCTGTCCGGAAAGATCACAACGGTCTATGACCTGGAGGAATTATTATGAACAACGGCAAAGAACCAATCTTTATTTCTGCAGTGATCTATGTGCGCAATAACGCTGCTTCGATAGGCAGTTTCCTTCAGCATGTGTACGGACAGCTGGAAAAACAGTTTGTACAGTTTGAAATCATCTGTGTGGATGATGCTTCTACGGATCTTTCCGAGCAGAAGATCAAGGAAGCAGCAAAAGATTTTACCTGTCCGGTGACCATTGTAAATATGGGATTTGCGCAGGGTGTTGAGCTGGCGATGAATGCCGGCTGCGATATTGCAATAGGTGATTTTGTTTATGAATTTGATTATGCCCAGCAGACCTGGCCAGATGATATGATGGAACAATTATATAGGAAAATGCAGGAAGGGTATGACATCATCTCCGCCTGCCCGAACGGAAAGACCAAACTTTCCTCCCGGATGTTTTATTCCATCTTCAATCATTTTTCAAATATTAAAGCTAAGATACGGACAGAAGCATTCCGGCTGATCTCCAGACGGGCGATCAACCGGGCAACAGCGATGAACCATGCGACCATGTACCGCAAAGCCGTTTTTGCAAACTCCGGTCTGGCATCCACGTATTTGACATTTGATCCGCAGAAAGCGGCAGTGGATAAGGGGTCCGGGAAAGAGAGAAGGACGCTGGCGATGGACTCACTGATCCTGTTTACGGATATTGGCTATAAGATTGCTTTTGTTCTTTCCATCATCATGCTGTGCTTTGCAGCCGTAGTTGGTATTTACACGGTGGTCATTTATACAACCGGACATCCGGTTGAAGGCTGGACGCCGATCATGATCTTTCTGGCGATCGGATTCTTTGCTTTATTTGCGATCCTGACCTTTGTACTGAAATACCTGTCGCTGATCCTGAATCTGAATTTCCGCAGGCAGCGATATGTGGTTGGCAGTGTGGAAAAATTATAGAGGAATGATATGAACCATTATACATTTGAAGAAATAAAAACCGGAATGGAAGAACAGTTCTCTGTGACCATCACTGAGCAGATGATGCAGCAGTTCCAGGAAATGACCGGGGATGTGAACCCTTTGCACTGTGATGAGTCGTTTGCAAAAGAAAAAGGGTTTGACGGGAAAGTCGCTTATGGGATGCTGACCGCTTCTTTCCTATCCACCATGGCAGGGGTGTATCTGCCGGGAGAAAACTCCTTGATCCAGAGTGTGGAAGTGAAATTTGTAAAACCAGTCTTTCCGGGAGAAGAGATCACCTTCAAAGGAAAAGTCAGTGAAGTGAATGACACGTTCCGCTTCCTGGTTTTAAAAGTGACAGGAACGGTAACTGGCGAAAAAGATAATGAACGTTACGGCACAAAAGTGCTAAAAGCAGTAATGCAGATAGGAGTCCGATAAATGAAACGATTATTGATCACCGCAGCTGATTCCGCATTTGGACTGGAATTGATGGAATCATACTGCAGGGAAGACCTGGCAGATATTGAATGGATCTATGGCACCTATTATGACTGCTATGATCTGATCGAGGACTTGATGAATGCTTATCCGAAGCTGAGGGAAAAGCTCTTTCTCCGTCAGGTGAATATGAGGAAAGAAAATGAGATTGAAGAGTTCTTGAACGAACTGCATGAAAAAGAGCTGGTCACAGACTTTGTGCATCTGCCTGCTCCGAAGGCTGTTCCGGAGCGGTTCCAGAGAATGGACTGGGACAGTTTCTTCCAGGCGCATCTGGACATCTCTTTCAAATCCGCTGTACTGATCCTGCAGGATCTTCTGCCAAAGATGTCCAAGGCGAAGAAGGGCAACGTGCTGTTGATGTCATCTTATTATGGAACGGAAGAAGGAACTCCGAACTTCCTGGCTCAGTATGTCACTACCAAGAGTGCCATGCTGGGATTGATGCGTGCCCTGCACAAAGAGTTTTCTCCAAAAGGTATCCGTGTGAATGCCATGGCTCCGGATCTGACTGACACCAAATTCCTGTCTGATATGCCGGACCTGATTAAGGAACAGGCGGCTTATAATAATCCACGTGGACGGATCCTGACAGCAGGAGAGGTCGTAGCGGAAATGAGAAAGCAACTGGAAGAAGAATCGACCGGAAGCGGAAAGACCGTGGTCGCAAAATGAGAGCGCTGGCGGGGTCCACAGGCTTTGTAGGCGGTAATCTGGCAGCAGCCGGAGAGTTTACAGGCCTTTATAATAGTAAAAACATTGAGGAAGCTTTTGGCACCAGGCCGGACAT
>JAZNHY010000181.1:0-5282 GCA_045577235.1 Lachnospiraceae bacterium | reverse complement strand
TGATCTGGATGGGAAAAATCATAGGAGAACATAGATGAAAGTGATAAAAAAGATACGTTCCAGTTTGGCTGTTAATATTATCGGCGGCATCATCCTTTTACTGGTTGTTTTCGGTATCATTGTCAGCGGAATTGGTTATTTCAGTTTCACCGATGCATTCAAAAAAGAATATTCCACAACAACAGCACACATGGCAGATACGGCTACCACTTTGATCAATGGTGATCATCTGGATGATTATCTGGCCGGACGGGAAATGGAAGAGTATGAACAGACGAAGGGATATCTGGATGCATATTGTGTCCGCATGCGGCTTTCATTGATCTATCTGATCAAAGTAGATACCAGTGATTACGGGAGATTTGTTTCCATCTTCAATGCTGTAGACAATACGGTGGATGATTCCTCGTACACCCCTTGGGAGCTGGGATTTAAACGGGATACAACAAATAACGAGTACCGGCGTAAGTACAAAAAATTGTATGATAAAGAATCTGCTGCTGAAACTCTTTACCGTATTAAAACAACAGATGGGCAGCATCCGCATATCACCACAATGGTGCCTGTCATGAATTCGGCAGGAGATGTGGTCGCTATTCTGTGTGTTCAGCGGCCTGCAAGGGAACTGAATGATGCCAGACGACCGTATCTGATCATTATTGCCCTTTCTACTGTTCTTCTGGCAATTCTCTCTGGCGTTTTCACAGCTGTCTATATTAGAAAACATTTCGTCGATCCGGTTGAAAAAGTGTCTGATGAGGCAACCCGGTTTGCAAAGGAGAACACAAAAGGAGAACCGCTTGGTGAGGTCAGCAAGTTTGAAGTATTTTCCAATCTTGCAAATTCAATTGATACCATGGAAACAGACATGGTGAATTATATCGATAATCTGACTGCGGTTACCTCAGAGAAAGAACGGATTGGCGCAGAATTGTCATTGGCAAAAACAATTCAGGAAAACTCCGTTCCGAATATTTTCCCTGCTTTCCCAGAGAGGGAAGAGTTTGATGTTTATGCTTCCATGACACCTGCAAAAGAAGTCGGCGGAGATTTCTATAATTTCTTCCTGGTAGACGAGGACCATCTGGCAATGGTGATTGGGGATGTCTCTGGAAAGGGAATTCCGGCAGCGTTGTTTATGATGGTCACCAATATCTTAATATCAGACCGGACTCATATGGGAGGAACACCTGCTGAAATCCTGGGTTATGTAAATGACAATCTGTATTCTCATAACCGCGCAGAAATGTTTGTGACATTATGGCTGGGCATTCTGGAGATCTCAACCGGTAAGATCATTATGGCGAATGCAGGCCATGAGGATGCAGCCGTTTATCATAAAAATACAGATCAGTTTGAGTTATTTAAGACGAAACATGGTTTTGTAGCAGGTGCTTTGTCCGGCGTGAAATATCAGGATTTTGAGATTCAGCTGGAAAAAGGAGATAAGGTGTTCCTTTATACTGATGGCGTTCCGGAAGCAACAAACGGGGAGGAGAAGATGTTTACATTAGACGCCATGGTCGATACGCTGAATCGTTATAAAGAAAGTGCCCCGCAGGAGATCCTGCAGGGAATCAGCGTAAGTGTAGATGCTTTCGTTGGGGATGCCCCTCAGTTTGATGATCTGACTATGCTGTGTCTGGAGTGGAAATAAAACAGGTGCACAAATAACAATTTAACTGAACGAAAAGCCTCCGGTGTGTTATTATATAGAAAATGAATAACTGACACCGGAGGTTTTCCATTGCCGTTACACGTTGTTTTTAGCTTTGAAGAAAACGACAATTCACCTTTGGCAGACCTTTTTAATGTTTTCATAAAAGCGAATGTTGGTCATGATATCTCTGAAACCGTTTATCATGCATTTCTAAAAGAAGTCTTAAAAACGAATCGAAAATATGTACCGATCCAAGTGTTGATTCGAACAGACCGAGGGCACGAATCAGTTAATGTTGAGGACATCTTATTTATTGAAATTTTTCATCACACCCTTGTCATACATTGTGAAGAGGAAACTTATGAAACGACGGGAACCCTGACGCAGATGGAGGAACGTCTTCGTGGCTGCGGTTTTATCCGCATAAACCGTCATTATCTGGTGTCGTTTAATAAAATAATGCGAATATCCCATAACGAGATCATCATGAAAAAAGAACAACTGCTCCACGTTGGAAGGACATATCAGAAAATGATCCGGGCACTGATCAGGCAGAGATCGTTCTGAAACAGCATCAGCATTGCAAAGAAACAGGTTTTGGTATTAAATAAGAGAATAAATAAAAATGAAGGATGGCAGGTACCAACATGCAATACAGAAATGACAAAAATGGACAGCCGATCTCTGTATTGGGATACGGCTGCATGCGTTTTACAAAAAACGGAAGAAGCATTGATTTTGAAAAAGCCGAAAAAGAATTGATGAAGGCTTATGAGCTGGGAGTCAATTATTTTGATACGGCATATATTTACACGGGCAGTGAAGCATTGCTCGGGGAAGTATTTGAGAAGAATCAGATCCGTGACAAGATAAACATTGCTACAAAGCTGCCGCAGTATCTGGTGGGAAGTACGGCAACGGCAGACCGTTATTTTAACGAAGAGTTGAAGCGTCTGCGGACAGATTATATTGATTATTATCTGATGCATATGATCACTGACATCAACCAGTGGAATCATCTGGAGCAGATCGGGATGAAAGAGTGGATCGCGGACAAGAAGAAAAGCGGTCTGATCCGTAATATTGGTTTTTCCTATCATGGGAATACGGAAAACTTCCTGAAAGTGCTGGATGCATATGACTGGGATTTCTGCCAGATCCAGTATAACTATGTAGATGAATACTCACAGGCTGGTGTGGATGGACTGAAGGCAGCCGCGCAAAAAGGTATCCCAGTCATCATTATGGAACCGCTCCGAGGAGGCAAACTGGTTTCTCTGCTTCCGCAGAAAGCAAAAGAGATGATTGCGAATGATGCATCCGGATTCAGTCCGGCTGAGTTGGCGCTGCGCTGGCTGTGGGATCAGCCGGAAGTGACCTGCATCCTTTCCGGAATGAATTCACTTGAGATGGTGCAGGAAAACTGCCGTGTCGCAGATGAGGCAAAGGCGGGCTGCTTTACGGAGGAGAACCATGAACTGATCCAAAAGATCCGGCAGATCTTTCTAGATGCAACAAAGGTAGGCTGTACGGAATGCCGCTATTGCATGCCGTGCCCGCAGAATGTGAATATCCCGGGAATCTTCCGTTGCTATAATGTGATGTACTCGGAGAGCAAAGGGTCAGGGAGAAAAGAGTATATGCAGACAGTGGCTCTGAACGGAGATCCTTCTTTTGCAAGCCAGTGCATCAATTGCGGGAAATGCGAAAAGCACTGTCCGCAGCATATTGAGATCCGTAAACAGCTGAAGATCGCGGATAAAGAACTGCGGCCTCTTCCATATAAAATTGCGATTGCCGTAGGAAGACGGTTCATGTTGAAGAAAAAATAGAAGGAGACTAGGGAAAATGGATCCGCAATATACCATCGACAAGCTTTTAGGTGCATCTTTTGTGTGTGACTGTGGGCGGGAACATTCCACCTGTTTTTCTAAACTGATCCTGGAAGAAGACGCACTGCAGAAGCTGCCGTTGCTGTTAAAAGAATATGGATATCAATATCCATATTTGATCTGTGATACTAATACCTATCATGTCTGTGGACAGCAAGTTTGCAGTATCCTGGATACTGCGCAGATTCATTATGAAAAGATAATTCTGCAGAGCCCTGAGGAAGGAGACCTTCCGGCTGATGAAGAATCGTTCGGCCGTGTCTGTATGGCATTTCCAAAGGAATGCGATGTAGTCATTTCGATCGGCGCCGGAACCATCAATGATCTTGGCAGGTATTTGTCTTATATTACGGGAAGAGAATTCCTGTTGGTGCTGACGGCCCCTTCTATGGATGGCTGCGTCAGCGGCGTTGCCCCATTAATTCAGAATCATTTGAAGATCACGTTCCCGGCGCACGCGCCGCTGGCATTGATCGGAGATCTGAATATCTTATCGGAAGCTCCGATGAAAATGCTGTCTGCAGGTGTAGGCGATATCCTTGGGAAGTATAACTGTCTGACTGACTGGAAATTGTCTGCAATTGTGAATCAGGAATACTATTGCAGCACGATCGAAGGGATCATGCGTTCTGCGATCGATAAGACAATGGAAGCGGCAAGGCATTTGAAAGAACGCCGTCCGGAAGACATCCGGACATTGACAGAAGGGCTGGTACTTTCCGGAATCGCAATGGATTTCGCGGGTAATTCCAGACCGGCATCCGGTGCAGAACATCATCTGTCTCATTTCTTTGAAATGCAGTTTTTATTTGACGGCATTCCTGCTGTTCTGCATGGAACAAAAGTTGGTATTGGAACCGTTATTACACTTGGTTTTTATAATCAGCTGGCAAATATGGAGCGCCCGGATTTTGATCTGTTGCGCCAGAAGGCAGCGGAGCGTCCGAATTTTGAGACGTGGGCGAAAGAGATGAAACGCGCCTACAGGGACGGCGCGCCGATGGTAATAGAATTGGAAAAGAAAGCGAAGAAAAATGATCAGGTAAGATTACTACAGCGTCTGGATCAGATTGAAGTGCATTGGGATGAAATACAGGCTCTGGCAGCATCGGCTCCAAAGGCAGAAGAGATTGCCGGCATACTGAAAAGTCTGGATGCACCGATCTCCCCGGAAGAAGTGGGAGTCTGCAGAGAATATGTTGCTGACGGAATCCTGTATGCGAAGGAACTGCGTGACCGCTATACTGTTCTGCAGCTTTTGTGGGACATTGACATGCTCACACAGATGAAAGAGTCTGTGGTAAAATAACAAAAACGTTTTTAAAAAGTACTTTCCGGATAAAGGGGAGAAAAATGGCATTAGATTATCAAAAAGAAGTAACGATGGATCCTTCCGGATTTGTCCTGCTGGCAGATTATGTACCTGCCATCATTCAGGAGATCCGTTATTATTCCACTTATAATTTCATTGGAGACCGGATCGATGGATATGAGGAGCCGTGTGCACTCCTGACCGTTGAAGCCGCGCGTGCCCTGAAGGAAGTCAGCAATGAGGCGAATGTGCAGGGATACCGTCTCAAAGTATTTGATGCCTATCGTCCGGTCAAAGCAGTCAAGCATTTTGTACTTTGGGGGATCGAAGATCAGGATCTTCGCATGAAGCCGTTTTTCTATCCTGATCTGCAGAAACAGGAATTGTTTGCAAAAGGATATATCGCAAGCCGCTCCAG
>JAZNHY010000180.1:0-3858 GCA_045577235.1 Lachnospiraceae bacterium | reverse complement strand
AGCAACTCCTTGGCTCACAGAACGACATGGCTACGATCCGACTTGGGGTATTGTCGGATACAAGATGGCTCCGTTCGGACGTTTCTTCTCTATGCTGAACTACACACCAATTCTGGACAACCCGGATTCCTGGGAAGGCTGGATGTGGGGTGCTCCGCATATGTGGGGATTCTACTGGCGTCTCGGACAGCCTGAGCAGTTCGACCTTCTGCCGGATGCTTTCAAAAATACGGACATGATCGTGTTCTGGTCCAATGACCCGGACTCCACACATGGTATCTATTCCGGACAGGAATCTAACATCTGGCGTGTATGGATGAAAGAAATGGGTATGAAGTGCGTATTCATCGACCCGTTCTACAACTACACCAACGCTGTTATGGACGGCACCTGGTTTGCACCGCGTCCGGGCACAGACACAGCTCTGGCAGCAGCTATTGCATATCAGTGGATCATTGATGATACTTATGATCATTTCTATGTAGAAAACCGTACTGTCGGTTTTGACGAATTCAAAGATTATATCCTTGGTAAAGAAGACGGCGTACCTAAGACCTGTGAGTGGGCTGCTGAAAAGACCGGCATCCCTGCACGTCGTATCCGTGCGCTGGCAAAAGAGTGGGCTTCCAAACGTGTTGCTATCGCAGGCGGTGTCCGCGGTGGTGAAGGTTCTGCATGCCGTACCGCATACGGTACAGAGGAAGCTCGTTTCATCATCGCTCTTGCAGCTATGCAGGGCTTTGGTAAACCAGGTGTTTCCATTTGGGGAACAACCATGGGAGCACCGGCTGACTATACCTGGTTCCCAGGCTACGCTGAGCCGGATTCCCAGATGGGCAAATCCAGTGCAGCAAACATCAAATATGCTGCATCAAGCGCAAAACAGCGTCTGTACCGCCTCAACTATCCGGAAGATATCATGAACGGAAAAGGCGAGTTTATCGGCGATGGCTTCTGCGGCCAGTCGATCGAGCAGCAGTTCGTGCAGCATGAATACCCAATTGAAGGTAAAGTCAAGATGTTATGGCGTTACGGCGGAT
Organism: Lachnospiraceae bacterium; assembly: GCA_045577235.1. GTDB lineage: Bacteria > Bacillota > Clostridia > Lachnospirales > Lachnospiraceae > RGIG5612. The sequence goes on along the minus strand of JAZNHY010000180.1, from coordinate 2,818 downwards.
CCTTCATGGGAACCATGACAGAGACAAACCGTTATGTGCAGCTGTATCGTCATGTTGGCGAGAATCAGCTTGATACCGTGATCAATCAGGACTGCTGGTTTGGCGGAGAAGCTAAGTACGCAGATCTGATCCTTCCGGCCTGCACCAACTTAGAGCGTAACGACCTTGGTGAGTGGTCTGTCGGCGGCGGCTATACCACCCATGCAGAGATTGGTAACAACTGGCGTGTCATCGTCCGTGAGATGAAGTGCGTAGAACCGCTTGGCGAATCCAAGAGCGACTACGAGATCTTCCAGGAGATCGCTAAGAAACTTGGTGTCTGGGAGCAGTACACCGATGGCGGCAAGACCGAAGACGACTGGGCAGAAGCTTACTGGAACATTTCCGAACTCAGCAAACGCATGAGCTGGGAAGAGTTCAACAAGAAGGGCTACTACATTGTTCCGGTTCCGGAAGATTACGAAGAGCATCCAGCATTCCGCTGGTACTATGAAGGCCGTGACTGCGATACCCAGGATTATCTGAATCCAAAGATCAAAGCAGTTAACAACATGAACACGATGGAACCGACGGAAAATTCAAAAGAGCTTGGAACTTACTCCGGCAAGATCGAGTTTGCTTCCGAAAGCCTTAAGAAATTATCCCCAGAGGATAATGAGCGTCCGGCAGTTCCGCATTATATTCCTTCCTGGGAGGGACATGAGACAGAGCTTTACAAGAAATACCCGCTTCAGATCATCTCCCCGCATCCACGTTTCAGCTTCCATACGCATTATGATACACATGCAAGCTGGCTTGATGAGATCCCATGCCACCGTATGATCATTGACGGTTATGCATACTGGATCGCACGTATCAATCCGAAAGATGCAAAAGAACGTGGTATCAAGACCGGAGACATCATCGAGCTCTATAACGACCGCGGAAGCGTACTCTGCGCAGCAGATGTCACATACCGTGTACCGGAAGGCGTAATGCACTCCTATGGATGCTCAGCAAAATATGATCCGATCACAACAGAGACCGGAGCAACAGACCGTGGCGGATGTGTCAATATTCTGACCAACAAACGCTGGCTGTCCAAGAATGCTCCTGGTATGGCACCGAACTCCTGCCTGATCGAATGCAGGAAATGGGAATGCTAGTAGGAAAGGAAGGTTATTATGGCTAAGTATGGATTTATTATAGATGTTGATCGCTGCAATGGCTGCTACAACTGCTTCCTTGCCTGCAAGGATGAGTGGATCGGCAACGATCATGGAAAATATGGTGCTGCAACTGCTGAGGGCATGAGCCTCATGCGTGTGAATGAGATCGAATACGGCACATACGATAAAGTAAAAGTCGACTATATTGCGATCCCATGCCAGCACTGCAAGAATGCACCTTGTATCGCAAAACGTCCGGATGCATTTTATGCCCGTCCGGATGGTCTGGTCATTCTTGACCCGGAGAAGAGTGCAGACAAAGCTCTGCTGAAAGCATGCCCATATGGCTGCGTACAGTGGAACGAAGCAGCTCAGATCGCACAGAAGTGCAACGGCTGCGCACATATGCTTGATGCAGGAGAAAAACAGACCAGATGTTCCGAGTGCTGCCCGAACCAGGCACTGATCTTTGGAGATCTGGATGATCCGAACAGTGAGATCTCCAAATTTGCAGCAGAACATGCAGCAGAACTTGAGGATTTCCAGCCTGCATTCAAGGCAGAACCAAGTGTTAAATATATGTACCTGCCAAAACCGTTTATCTGCGGTGAGGTCACCTTCGAAGGCGAAGATGTCAAAGGTGCAAAAGTAACTGTGAAATGTGATGAGTGCGGTAAAGAGTATGTAACTGAGACCGACTTCCTGGGTGACTTTGAGGTTCAGGGTCTTCCGACCAACAAGCCTTTCACAGTAACCATTGAAGCAGAAGGATGCAAACCGGCAGTTCTTACCTGCAAAACAGCAGGCAGCGTGAACTTTGGAGAGATCGTTCTGGAAAAATAAACAATTAAAAGCAGGGCAGGGGGACTACCCCCTGCCCGATGAGAGTAAAAAAGAGGATGACTATGAAAAATGCAGTAATTGTTGAAGCTTGCCGTACTGCAGTCGGCAGTATGGGAGGCGCATTAAGACCACTTAGTGCAACAGACCTGGCTACAGCTGTAGTCAAGGGACTTTTAGACCGCACAGGGATCGATCCGAATAAGATCGATGAGGTCATTTTAGGCCAGTGCCGTCAGACATCAGACGAGCCGAACATTGCCCGCGTGGTTGCACTGAAGGCAGGAATTACAGAAACCGCTTCCGCACATACTGTCATGCGTCAGTGCGCAAGCGGTATGACAGCAATCCATAACGGTGCGATGCAGATCATGTGCGGTCTTTCCGACGTTGTAGTTGCTGGCGGAACAGAGAGCATGTCCAATGCAGTCTTCTATGTTCGTAATGCCCGCTGGGGCGTCGGAACAGGAACGACACAGTTTGTCGATGCCTTAACAGAAGGACAGTTCTATTCCCAGCCGCAGGATATCTATGGTTCTTACAACATGGGCGCAACGGCAGAAAACGTTGCGGAACTTCTGGGTATTACAAGAGAAGAGCAGGATGCGTTTGCATTTGCATCCCAGCAGAAGGCAATCGCTGCGATCGATGCCGGACGTTTTAAAGATGAGATCATTCCGGTAGAGGTCCCGCAGGGAAGAAAGAACCCACCGATCATTTTTGATACCGATGAGTTTCCACGCAGAGACACCAGCATGGAAAAACTTGCAAAACTGAAACCGTGCTTCAATATCAAACATGGCGAAGACGGCCGTCTTTTCGGAGACACT
>JAZNHY010000179.1:0-2646 GCA_045577235.1 Lachnospiraceae bacterium | reverse complement strand
ATGACAGCCGCCTCTGTACGGCCCGACGCATCGGCGTTTCCGCCGCTCAGAATCAGTTTCGCCTCCGGATATTTCTTCAGATAGTCCCTGGCTGTATCCAGCCTGGCCAGCAGGTCCGGCGCGGGCTTTCCGTTCTCCAGCGCCAGGCCGAGCACAATGGCGGAATTCGCCTGGCCCGCGGTATTGATCATTCCCCCGACGATCACTTTTCCGCAGAAGAAGAGGATCACAGCGCTCAGCAGCACGACGACAGCGCGCAGAACCCAGCCGAGAACCTTCAGAAAAACGGGCTTCCACCGGGTCAAAAGACTGAACCGGACATCCAGTGCCAGCAACAACAGGATGACGCAGAGAATGATCTGGTACCCCTAACTTCTTTTGAAATATAACCTCGCAGGCATTTTAAACGCCTAATATCAGACATCAATCGCCTGAATCCGGCTATCCACTTTCTCTTCGTCAATCTTCCAGAGATGGAAGATTTTTTGCTGCTTGCTCGTCAGTTTATACCCGAACTTTGCAATGATTATACCCGAGACTATTCCAGCATAAACACCATCATCTCCTGAAACACTTATAAATTCATGCTTTTTGGCCATGTTTCAAATGAAATTGGGCTTGACTTTTTACCATCAGCTAGGGTATAATATACCCGAGAGGATGGTGGTCAAAGTGCCGCGTATTTCAAGATCAGAATCCAACATTGTATTGCTTCCGAAGAACGTCTCCATCATAAGTACCGGCTATGTGTATGCGAATGTTTCAAGCGCGTGGGTATCAAATCTGGATGGCAGCGGAATGCATGCCGATCATGATAAAGTCTGCATTGGTGTTCTCGTCAATAAGGAAGACAAGATGAAAACCAATCGTTCGAAAGTCCGTATGTATAAAAATGAGAATTATCGTCGGATTTTTGAAAAGAGTGAGCTGCCAGAGGTACCGGAAAAAGCGGATTCTGTCATGGTCGGGCCATATGCGGCTGTCCGTAATGTTTCGGAAGAATGTGGATTAGGAATCCTGCTCGGAGATATCTTTGGTGTCGAGTGTGCGCGGATGATCCAGGATCTTGCCTTGTATATGCTGGTAGAGGAGAAAGCGGTATTTCAGCATTTTCCTGCCTGGACTTGGAACCATGAGATTTTTTCTGAAGAGACTTATACGGACAGTACCGTTTCCAGAGTGCTTAAGGCTCCGCACATTACCGTATCAAAGATCGAGCAGTTCAAACAAAAATGGGCGCGGCGGGTTATTGGAAATGGAGAACTCTTTTTCTGCTACGATTCAACCAACGTCAACTCCCAGGCGGGTGTATATCTGGTTCAGAAAGGGCACGCTAAGGATGATCCAAATCTGAAACAGGTTAATACAGATTATGTGGTCCGCCAGGAGGATGGTCTTCCGGTCACCTTCACCCAGTTCCCCGGTTCTGTGAATGATATCAGGCAGGCACCAGAGATGATTTCCTTCTTCCATGAACTGCTGGGAGATGACTGCCCGGAACATCTGCGTATCTGTCTGGTCTGTGACAGAGGATACATATCCGCTGAAAACATTGTTCTGCTGGATAATGCCAATATGGATTTCCTTCTGGTTCTGACTCGAAAGATGGGTATGACGGATGAACTGATTGATCTGTATGGAAACGACGTGAAATCATCCCGCAATTACCTCAAGGCACAGGAATTGCACGGTCTGACTGTTTCGGGAAGTCTGTTTGAAAACGATGAAAAGATTCGCTATTTCCATATCATGTGGAATGAAGACCTGGCCAAGGCACACAGGAAAGAATTCATGGATTCCATTGATTCGAAAGAATCAGAGATCAAGCGGTACATCAGTCTGAAAACACGCTTAAGTGCCGAACAGATTCGAAACCTTAGTGAGTACTTCGGCATTACAACAGAAAAGGATGGCGTCATTGAAACAAAGAAACGGGGACGTGGCAAAGGAACGAAAACCGAGCAGGCTTATATTATTACTGCTGTTGAACGGGAATTCGATGAGATAGATGCCCAAATAAATCGGTGTGGATTCTACATTCTGGTTTCTTCCAAAGCAATGACTTGCCAGGAGGCCGCAGAACGTTACAGTCAACGAGATTGTGTTGAAAAGGTGTTCCAGGCGCTAAAGAGCGCTCTTGGCATGGATAAATACGGGGTCGCCAGCGATGACAGCATCCATGGCAAGGCGCTCATCTGGTTTGTAGCTTCCATTTTCCATGCGATGCTCTTTAACAAAACCAAATCTCTGAGAGTAAACAACAGGAAAGATTTCACGCTGCCGGCAATTATCGATCAGCTGGACATGATTCCCGCTGACAAAGATCTTAATTCCGGCAAGTATAATCGGAGATACGCACCAACCAAGAAGCAGACATCAATACTGAACGCTCTCGGTATGTCCTACGAGGATATTGATCAGGCAATCGCAGATATGGTATGATGATCATGATTCAGAGGCACGATATTGTGCTCTCGGGTATATTTCGTGAAAAGTTTGGGTAATGTTGGATAAAAAGCACGTTGTAGATGTCCCTGAGAACGCCATTGTCAAGAAGGACCGTACCGTACTTTGGACCATTGAGAAACGATACATCAAAGAGAAGCAGTATAACCATGACATACGCAGAATGATCGGAAAAACGCT
>JAZNHY010000178.1:0-2059 GCA_045577235.1 Lachnospiraceae bacterium | reverse complement strand
TTGAAAAAGGATTTGACCTGGTGATCGTACGGGAACTGACTGGCGGTATTTACTTTGGTGAACGTGGCCGCAGGGAAGGAAAGTACGGTCCGGAGGCATATGATACCGAGTGCTACAGCGTTATGGAGATCGAACGAATCGCCAGAGTCGCGTTTGAAACAGCGCAAAAGCGCAGAAAAAATGTGATCAGCATCGATAAAGCCAATGTGCTGGAGACCTCCAGGCTGTGGAGAGAAACGGTGCACCGGATCGGTGAGGAGTATCCGAATGTGGAATTATCGGATATGCTGGTGGATAACGCTGCAATGCAGCTGGTGCGTGACCCGTCAAGGTTTGATGTCGTCCTGACTTCGAACATGTTCGGTGATATTCTTTCGGATGAAGCTTCACAGATCACCGGTTCCATTGGTCTTCTGGCTTCTGCTTCCATGGGAAGCACCACCTGCGGCATGTATGAACCGATCCACGGATCGGCACCGGATATTGCCGGAACAGGACTGGCAAATCCAATTGCTACGATTCTTTCCGCTGCGATGATGCTGCGGTTCTCCTTCGGCCTTGCCCAGGAAGCCGACGCCATCGAAGCGGCTGTAGATAAAACTTTGCTGGACGGAGTCCGGACAGCAGACATCGCCCGGGGCGAAGCACATGTTTCGACCACGGAAATGACAAAAGAAATAATTGATAGGATCTGAGGTGAAGAAAATGTTGGATATTAAATTTGATTTAACAAAAGAACCGAAGGAAAAACCACAGGGGCCACTTGGCTTTGGCAAGATCTTTACAGACCACATGTTTATCATGAATTATACCGAAGGCAAAGGATGGCATGATCCGCGCGTAGAGCCGTATCATGAGATTTCCCTGGAGCCATCAGCCATGGTCTTCCACTATGGACAGGAAATGTTTGAGGGACTGAAGGCATACCGCGGAGACGACGGAAAAGCATTTCTGTTCCGCCCGGATATGAACGCAAAACGTGCGATCCGTTCGAACGAAAGACTCTGCATTCCGACGATCCCGGAAGAGGATTTTGTCCAGGCGATCAAAGCAGTTGTCAATGTAGATCGTGACTGGATCCCGACCGAGCCGGGCACATCTCTTTATATCCGGCCATTTATCATCGCAACAGATCCGATCCTTGGCGTTGCACCGTCCAAGACCTATCTGTTCATCATTATCCTTTCTCCAAGCGGCGCGTACTATTCCAGTGGATTAGCACCGGTCGGCATCTGGATCGAGGATGATTATGTCCGTGCAGTCCGCGGCGGATTAGGCTATGCAAAGACCGGCGGCAACTACGCAGCCAGCCTTGCAGCACAGGTCAAAGCACATGATGACGGTTATGAGCAGGTTCTCTGGCTGGATGGTGTAGAGCGCAAATACATTGAAGAAGTTGGTTCCATGAACATCTTCTTCAAGATCGACGGTAAGATCGTGACCCCGATGTTAAGCGGAAGTATTCTTCCGGGCATCACAAGGGACTCCGTTATCACCCTTTGCAAAGACTGGGGATATGAAGTCGAGGAACGCCTGATCTCTGTGGATGAACTTCTGGATGCACAGAAGAGCGGCAAGCTGGAAGAGGTATTTGGTACCGGTACGGCAGCCGTTATCTCACCGGTCGGAAAACTTCGTTTTGGCAACGAGGTCATGGTGATCGGCGATGGAACGATAGGTGAAGTCAGCCAGAAGCTGTATGATACCGTAACAGGTATTCAGACGGGTGTTGTCCCGGATGAGCGCGGCTGGAGAGTCGAAGTAAACTGATCAGAAAATAACTATAAGCAGATCCGTGCGTCCCACGTGCGGATCTGTTTGTCTGAAGGGAAAAGTTATGTACAAAGAAACAGCGAAACTGATATTGTACAGTGATCTGGCAGCAGACGATATTTTGGGAGAGCTGGGCAGGATCTGGCGTGACTGGGAGCAGAAGACAGCGTTTCCGGAAGATCTGGTGCAGCGCTGCTATGTGCAGGTCAAAAAACTGCTGGATGTTTCCACGGATTATGGATTTGATCAGAATCTCTGGCAGTGTTATCTGACGTTTCTTGTGATC
>JAZNHY010000177.1:0-5160 GCA_045577235.1 Lachnospiraceae bacterium | reverse complement strand
AGATCTCCTCACGCCCTTGTTTGGTCAGGGCAGAGAATGGGAAGATGGTGATATCGGATGCCTTTTGCACACCCAGCCCTTCCCGGATGAGTTTGAGCTGTTTTGGCAGCTGGTTGCGCGTGATCTTATCTGCTTTGGTTGCGATGATCACTGGCTCGTATCCATTGGCCCTGACCCAGTCAAACATTTCCTTATCGCTGTTTTTGACTTCGTGGCGGATATCGATCAGAAGGAAGACGGTCTTCAGCTGCTTGGATGTCCTAAGATATTTCTCGATCATGACACCCCATTTGGCCTGTTCTGCCTTGGATGTCTTTGCAAAGCCATATCCCGGCAGGTCGACAAAATAGAGTTCTTTATTCACGTTATAGAAATTGATGGTCTGGGTCTTGCCCGGCTGACTGGACGTACGTGCCAGACCTTTCCGGTTAATCAGCACGTTAATAAGGGAAGATTTTCCAACATTGGATCTTCCTGCAAATGCGATCTCCGGCAGCGTGGTAGCTGGCAGCTTGCTGGTCGGCCCGCACACGATCTCCAGTTCAACAGATTTAATGACCATATTATTGCAGCAGGGCATTCATGATCTGCCCGTATAATTCTTCGGAATAGCCCCGCCAGTTGCTGCAGATCTTTGCCGCTTCTTCTTCGCTCGGAACGGCAATGTTAATCTCGTAGAGCAGAGACTTTCCTTCCATGACCTGACAGTGGGCAATATAGTCACCGCTGGTGTGTTTATAGTAATCGGCCTGAGTGCCGACTTCATTTTTCAGCGCATATTTGTTGTTGTCCAGATACTGGTTCATATCTTCCAGCGCGCCTTTAGGGATCTGATTCTTAAAGAACGTCAGAGATTCATAGCCCTCCGGTGTGATGCTGTAATAGGATGTGTTGCGGATCGTGATCTTTTCCACAAATTTGGATTCCACCAGATCCGACAGCGTCTGCTGCAGTGTGAAATAATCCGTATAATCATTGGAAATGAAAAAACCAGACAGCTGTGCGTTTGTCAGCTGTGAATCAAGCTTGTTCAGCATATACAGGATCATTAATTTATAGATCGTACTGGATTCTGTAACCATAAGACCACCCTTTTCCCCTTTATCTGTCAGTGGGTTATTAGATTATCATATTTACCTTGCATTTTCAAATCGATTTGTTTATAATCAGCGGCGTAAGAACAATCTGATAATCTTATCATTTCAATTTTAATTCCCGTTGTTATTTGAAAACTGAACATTTTCGAAAGGACTTTTATGAAAGTACAAAGAGAGCAGCTTGAAACTTTGCCTGTGGCACAGCTGAAAGAAATCGCAAAGGCGAATGACATCAAAGGAATCGCTTCCATGAAAAAGGCAGCACTGATCGAAGCAATCCTGCAGATGTCGGAAGAAAAAACAAGAGAAGAGGAGACGGGTATCTCCAAAGAAGAAGAGAAGAAACTGGATTCCGGTATTGTTGCACACGGCATCCTGGAAGTCCTGCCGGACGGTTACGGATTTATCCGCTGCGAGAACTATCTGCCGGGTGATAATGATGTCTATGTTTCCCCATCTCAGATCAAACGGTTTTCACTGAAAACGGGTGATATCTTAAAAGGAAAAGTCAGAGTCAAAACACAGAATGAAAAGTTTGGCGCGCTCCTTCATCTGGACCGCATCAACGGTGTGCTCCCGAGCGAGGCATTGAACCGCCGCAACTTTGAAGACCTGACGCCGATCTTCCCGGATGAGCGTCTCAGCCTGGAAACATCTGAGAAGAACGTGGCCATGCGGATCTTTGATCTGGTGTCTCCAATAGGCAAGGGACAGAGAGGTATGATCGTTTCGCCGCCAAAAGCAGGTAAGACTACGCTTCTGAAAGGCGTGGCTCATTCCATTCAGAAAAACAATCCGGAGGTCCATATCCTGATCCTTCTGATCGATGAGAGACCGGAGGAAGTTACTGATATTAAAGAAGCCATTGTTGGCGATAACGTGGAAGTGATCTATTCCACATTTGATGAACTGCCGGAGCACCACAAACGAGTTTCCGAAATGGTCATCGAGCGGGCAAAACGTCTGGTAGAACATGGCGAGGATGTTATCATCCTCCTGGACAGTATCACCAGACTGGCAAGGGCTTATAACCTGCTGGTCCCGCCAAGCGGCAGAACACTTTCCGGTGGTCTGGATCCGGCAGCACTGCATATGCCAAAACGGTTCTTTGGTGCAGCCAGAAATATCCGTGAGGGAGGCAGCCTTACCATTCTGGCAACTGCCCTGGTTGATACTGGCAGCAAGATGGACGATGTGGTTTACGAGGAATTCAAGGGAACCGGTAACATGGAACTGATCCTGGACCGTAAGCTGCAGGAAAAGAGAATCTTCCCGGCTATTGACATCGCCAAGAGCGGAACCAGAAGAGAAGATCTCCTGCTGACGATCGAAGAGCAGGAAGCAGTCTATATTATCCGCAAGGCAACTGGCGGCTTAAGAGCAGATGAATCCACGGAGAAGATCCTGGATCTGTTTGCAAAAACCAGGAACAACAAAGAGTTTGTGGACATGATCCGCAAGATTAAATTGATGTAAATGAATGGTTGCAAAGCGATTTGCGGCATGATATACTAGCAAGGCTGTGAGCAAAGAATACGTCCGAAGAGTTAAAAGTTTTTCGGATATTTGGAAAGAGGTAAAACTATGAAAGAAGGAATTCATCCAAACTATTATGAAGCTACCGTGACCTGCAACTGCGGGAATACATTCACGACCGGTTCCACCAAGCAGGATATCCACGTGGAAGTCTGCTCCAAATGCCATCCTTTCTATACAGGACAGCAGAAGGCTACCAAGGCTCGTGGACGTGTGGAATTATTCAATAAGAAATATAATCTGAATCAGGAACAGTAGCATCTCTAATAGGGTGAGCATTATCTTCGCAAAAGCGGAGCTTAATCGCCGCCCTATTTTTTTATGAAAACAAAAAGCAGTCGTTTTCAGGAGAAAAAGGAATGAAATCATCCAACATCGGAGGACAGGCAGTTATAGAAGGCGTCATGATGCGTCATGATGAGGACATCGCTGTTGCAGTCAGAAGACCCGACGGGCAGATCGAAGTCGGGAAAAGTAAATTTGAAAATCCGGCAAAGAAGTATAAGTTTTTAGGCTGGCCGATCATCCGCGGCGTGGTCTCCTTTGTCATGTCCCTGATCCTGGGCATTCGGACGCTGACCTATTCCGCAAGCTTTTATGAGGATGATATTGAGAAGGAACATGGGAAGACCGATCAGGTGATCGACTCGACCTTTAAATCCAAAGGTGAGAGTGCTGTCATGGTGTTTACCGTTTTTGTATCACTGGTGATCGCGATCGCGCTTTTTATCGTCCTTCCTTATGTGATTTCCATGCTGATCCTGAAGTTTACAAATATCACTTCCAGTCTTCTGCTGGCAGTGATCGAAGGCGTCATTAAACTGGCGATCTTCATTGGTTATATTGCCCTGATATCGAAGATGAAAGATATCAAACGTACTTTTATGTACCATGGGGCGGAACATAAATGTATCAACTGCCTGGAGAGCGGACATGAACTGACGGTGGCAAATGTTATGAAGGCATCTAAGGAGCACAGACGCTGCGGTACGAGCTTTATCTTCTTTGTCCTGTTCATCAGCATCATATTCTTTATCTTTATCCGTGTGGATTCTGTGTTCCTGCGTCTCTTGATCCGACTTCTTCTGATCCCTGTCATCGCGGGTGTTTCCTATGAGTTTATCCGCTGGGCAGGCAACTCGGACAGCAAGCTGGCAGCTATCCTTTCCCGTCCAGGTCTCTTAATGCAGGGCCTGACTACAAAGGAGCCGACCAGAGAGATGGTGGAAGTCGGTATTGCATCTGTAGAAGCCGTCTTTGACTGGAGAAGTTATTTGGAAGGTTTAGACGACCTGTTTGAAACGGAAGAGATCAAGGTGCAGGAAAAGAAAAAATCCATCCAGGAAGTGATCGCTGAACCGGAAAAGGCTAAGCAAAAGGGCACGAAGGTTTCTTCTGAGAAAGCAGATGAAGAAACCATGAAATGGCTGTAGGAAAATGGTTTTAAGTGATGTCCTCCGTTATGGAGAAGAGACGCTGGAGGCTGCCGGGATCGCGGATGCAAAGATCGACGCATTTACCCTTTTGGAAATGGCATCCGGTGTCAATCGAACAACTTATCTACTGTACAAAGATCATAAAGTAAATGATGCGCAGTTTGCCAGCTACAAGAAACTGATCGAACGGCGCTCTGCTCATGAACCATGTCAGTATATTGTCGGGAAATGCGAGTTCATGGGTTTTGAGTTTGAAGTTAACCCATCGGTGCTGATCCCGCGGCAGGACACGGAAACCCTGGTTGAAGAGCTTTTAAAGATCATGCCGGGCAAATCCAAGGTGCTGGATATGTGCACTGGGAGCGGCGCCATTGCCATCTCTCTGCAGCGGTACCGTCCGGATATTTATCCGACAGCAGCCGATATTTCTGCTGAAGCGCTGAATGTGGCAGTGGCAAATGCACGTGCAAGACACTGCATCATAGATTTTGTACAGACGGATCTCTTTGAGAACATAGATCCATCCATCCGGTTTGATGTCATCGTTTCCAATCCGCCGTATGTATCCGATGCGGAATATGAAACGCTGATGCCGGAAGTAAAAGACCATGAGCCTGCCCTGGCATTAAAAGCCGGGAAAAAGGGACTGGATATTTACAAGCGTCTGATCAGTGAGGCACCGGATCATCTTGTTGATGGAGGCATTCTGGCCTTAGAGATAGGATGCACGCAGGCAGACGATGTAACTTCTCTGATGAAGGACGCGCAGTTTGTAGAGATCAAAGTGATAAAAGATCTGACCGGGCTGGACCGTGTCGTGATCGGTTATTTGAAATATAAGAGGGAAAACTAATGTTTGACAAATTGGAATCCATCGAAAAAAGATATCAGGAAGTGCTGGATGAACTGGGACAACCGGACGCAGCCAGCGATCAGAACCGGTTCAAAAAGCTGATGAAGGAGCAGAGCGATCTGTCTCCGATCGTAGAAGCTTTTCGGAAATATAAGAACGCAAAGAAAACGATCGAGGACTCTCTGGAGATCCTTGATACGGAAAGCGATGAAGAATTAAAAGAGCTGGCAAAAGAAGA
>JAZNHY010000176.1:0-2071 GCA_045577235.1 Lachnospiraceae bacterium | reverse complement strand
GAAATCAGTGCGTGTAAAAGGATCTGCTCTTCATGAAATGTTAAGCGGCTTGCTGCTTTTCCAACTTCTTCAAATGGTATTTATGAAGGTTAAATCCACAGGCGATGAGCATAATCTCCAATTTTGTCTTTTTCAGCCCTCTTCGTCGGAATCGGTCATAGGAACGGTTCCACTTTAATTCACCAAATGCACCTTCGGCCTGAATACTGCGATTCATACGAAGCAGCGCACCGTGAATGCAATTCAGATTATCCAAGACCTCCTGATGGAAGCTGGTTAATTCCATGTTCAGATTAATGGTTCGGTTACCTTTCCCTTTATGGCATTGGTCGTGAAATTTACATCCTTCACAGTTTTCACATTCGTAGATCTCCAATGTCCGACCATATTTGTTTCCACGGACAGGAACGGTAGTCTGGTAAAGAAACTTTTTGCCATTCGGACAGATCAGATCGCCATCCTCATCCGTTTTGAAATTCTTGGATCGGAATGGATTATCTCGGTATTTTTCGTCCTCTGTTTCTTTCGCATACATAGGAAACTTCATGAACTTTTCCATTCCGTGTTCCTGACAGAAGAGATAGTTGTTATAGCTGCCATACCCGGCATCTCCAATAGGATACTTCGGATAGTGCCCGTATCGTTTCTTGAATGCTTCCATCAATGGAATAAAGCAATCCATATCGGAGGCGTATTGGCTTACATCCACTTCCGCTATGTATTCATCGCATATTGCAAATTGAATATTGTACGCTGGAAGAAGTTGGTCGTTTTTCATGTAATCTTTTTTCAATCGCATGAAGGTTGCTTCCAGATCTGTCTTGGAACAACTGCCTCGATGATCACCAATGATTGCAACTTTTTCCGCGTTTTTCTTCAGTGTTTTATGATGTTCCTGCAGTTTCTCATACAGTTTCTGCTCTTTGGTCTTTCGATGTCCGCTTCCATGTACAAAGGTTTCCGGATCGATCGCAGCTGCTTCACGAAACTGCTCCATGATGGTTTCTACGTAATCAATGGTGTAGTTCTCTCTCGTGCCGATCTTCACATTGAGATAGCACAATACCTCATCATTGATCTCCTGGATCGTATTCGTCAGCTTTTCAAACGTCTTTTTTATCATTCGGGTACAGGTCTTTTTCCAGACCCAGCTGTATCGGTGCGCATTGGCACGTACTTTCGTGCCATCCAGATAAACATGCTGCAGATCCACATCTTCTTTCCGGAAAATGTACCGATTGATGTCATTGAAGATCTCATCCAACGACTCCGTCAGTTCATTATTAATAAACTCCATGATGGTGGTATGGCTGGGGGCCGGCATGGAACCGAGAAGATAAAGAAAGCGGATATCATTCCGACACAGTTTTTCCATATGACGAAGAGAATTGTATCCGTCTTCCATAAATGCGAACAGTACAAGCCTCAGCAAAGTTCTTCGATCATATGCGGGTCGGCCTAACTTACAGGTCCTGGCTGTAAAGTATTTATTTAGGTCCATATGATTCATGACTTCATTGAAAGTATATACCGGATCAGAAATGTCAATGATTTTGGTAAGTTCAAGTGGAATTACCAGTTGGATTGGTGTATAATCCATTTTAGTGATAGGTTTATTCATTCTAACTTAAATTATATCACTTTTTAGGCCGCTTTTCTACCGAAAAGCGGCCTATCACATCATTTTCAATAACTTTTTTACGCAAAAAACGCCATGACCTGTTGAAAGTCTTGGCGTTTTTGCATTTTGGGGACTTTTCTTACAGCCCCTTTTTTTCTGAAGAATAACAGTGTCCTGCGCCGGACTGGACAAAACCACCGGTCGTGCAAACGAAACTGTCATACGTTGAAACGGATGGAATTGCCGTTTATTTTTTTCTTTAGTATAAGTCGGATCGTAGCCATGTCGTTCTGTGAGCCAAGGAGTTGCTGCTTGCTGTTGTCTTCCTAAGACCGCTTGGCCTCCGACTTACAGTGTCCTGCTCCGGACTGGACAAAACCACCGGTCGTGCAAACGAAACTGTCATACGTTGAAACGGATGGAATTGCCGTTTATTTTTTTCTTTAGTAT
>JAZNHY010000175.1:0-2659 GCA_045577235.1 Lachnospiraceae bacterium | reverse complement strand
CCTTACACTCCACAGCAGCCGCCGCGCTTCTGCGCAGAAGGGACGGAAGATGAACTGCAGGAATTCTTTCAGAACAACGGCCTGACGGATGGCCTTCCTATTATCATTCCAACGGAAGAGCGTGTCGCAGAAATGTTGAAGGGTACGTCTCATGCGCCGGACGAGATCGTTGTTAGACAGATGGCGCCGGAGGGAAGAATTGTTACGGTGGAAAAGGCTGCGATTACTGCAGTCATGGCCGGTGCAAAGCCGGAGTATATGCCTGTTATCCTTGCAATGATAGAGATCATGGGAACAGACCAGCGTCATCATCAGACGGCAAAATCGACAAATGCGTTCAGTTTTATGCAGGTCGTTAACGGTCCGATCCGAAAAGAGATCGGGATGAACGATTCCGTTTATGCCCTTGGCGCAGGAAACCGTGCGAATGCCGTCATCGGCAGGGCACACCGTCTGGCGCTGACAAATCTTGGCGGAAGTGAGGTTGGTGTAAATCTTATGGGCGTCATGGGAAACGCAACAACTTATGCATTTGCCTTTGCAGAAAATGAAGAGAGCAGTCCTTGGGAGTCTTATTCCGTTGGCAGAGGGTACGGAGCCGATGAAAGCGTCTTGACGATCCTTACTGGTGGATGGAGCCACTGTGGAAATTATATGCTGAAACCATCCCTCGACGAGTTTTATGCTGCTGTCAAAACGTTTGAATTGCTTCACGGGGTCACGATCCTTCTTTCCCCAATGAGAGCAAAAGAACTTGCAGAACAGGAAGGCTGCAAGACGAGAGAAGAGATTGAAGAATATCTCTGGAAGAACATCAGTATGAGCATCGGCGAGCTGAAGGAGATAGGTATCTTCCAGCGGATGATCGTTCCGGATTACAAATCAGGAAGGCACGAATGGGACCCATCTTTTATATCGCTTCCGGATGATGCAGTTGTTCCTGTTTTCCCGCGGAAGCAGATGAATGTGATCGTCGTAGGCGATCCGAAGGGCAGCAATGTAGTACAAGGCTGGTCTCAATGCAACGCACACAGTACTTCGATCGATAAGTGGAGATGATCGACAGGAAATAAAAAAGGAGGAAACCATGGCACACCCACCCGGAAGAGGTTTTGGTCCGGCAGGGCCAAGAAGTTTTCTCACAGAAGATGAAAAAAAGGAAATGCCTCGTGTAACAGGAGGTTTATTAAAGCGGATCTTCGGCTATCTGAAACCGTATTTGCTGCAATTTATCATTGTGTTCATAACAATCCTTGCAGCAGCTGTTATCGGGCTGTTTCCATCCATTATTACAGGACGTATTGTTGATGAGGCGCTGATCGGGAAAGATATGACTCTCCTGATCAAGCTTCTGATCGCAGCTGTTGTTACGCTGGCAGCATCACAGGCTATCTCAGTTCTGGAGTCTTACATTAACGCATGGATATCGCAGCGGATCATTTTTGATATGCGCAATCAGATGTACAACCATCTTCAATATATGCCGCATTCCTTTTTTACGACCGAAAAACAGGGCGATATCATTACCCGCATGAACACAGATATCAGCGGTGTCAGCTCAGTGATCTCCGGAACACTGCAAAACATTGTAAGTAATATTGCGACTGTTGTGACGACTCTCGTGGCACTTTTCACCATGAGCTGGAAACTGGCCATTGTGGGAATTATCGTCATCCCGCTTCTGATCATTCCGACACGATCTGTGGGCAGGACCCGATGGGCATTACTTTCCAAAAGTCAGGAAAAAACAGATGAGATGAATGAGCGGATCAATGAGACCTTAAGTGTTTCCGGATCTCTTTTAGTGAAACTGTTTGCCCGGGAGAAGAAAGAGTATGATAACTTCGTAAAAGTAAATGAAGAGGTTACGCAGTATGCTTTAAAAGAAGCCCGCAGTGGAAGATGGTTCCGTATGGTCATGGGTATGTTTACACAAGTTGCACCGCTTTTGATCTATTTTGCCGGCGGACTATTGATCATTCGGGTATGGGATCCGACGCTTACAGTTGGTACGATCACAGCAACCGTTGCATTGGTTAATCGTCTCTATCGGCCGGTGGAGTCTCTTTTAAATATTCAGGTGGACTTTACAAGATCCCTTGCTCTGTTTACCAGGATTTTTGATTACTTTGATAAAGAAAGCACGATCGTCTCACCGGAAAATGGAAAGAAACCAGAATTCCGCAATCAGGATATCTGCTTTGATCATGTAGAGTTCTCCTATGATCCGGAAAAGCCGCTGCTGAAAGATGTTGATTTTACTGTTCCAGGCGGAGCCATGTATGCGATCGTGGGTGCATCCGGATCAGGCAAATCAACTCTTGTGAACCTGATCCCGCGTCTTTATGATGTCCTGGGAGGAAAAGTGACGATTGCCGGAGTGGATGTCAGAGATATCGATCTTTCTTATCTGCGAGGCAGTATAGGAGTCGTAACACAGGATGCTTATTTGTTTAACGGAACCATCCGTGAGAACCTGCTTTATGCAAAAGAAGACGCAACAGAAGAAGAACTGGAGGCGGCATGCAAAGCGGCTAATATACACGATTTTATTGCTTCACAGCCGGAAGGTTACGAGACCGTTGTTGGAAACCGGGGACTAAAACTTTCCGGCGGAGAAAAACAGAGGCTGTCCATCGCCAGGGTTCTGCTGAAAGAT
>JAZNHY010000174.1:0-3505 GCA_045577235.1 Lachnospiraceae bacterium | reverse complement strand
TTGCAAGAATAATGCCTAATATAAATCCAGCGATATGTGCCACCACGTCCACTCTGGTACTCATAAAATTGGAATAAAAGAGGAAGATGATCACAAACCCGATCCGCAGCCACATCATGCCGCGGCCGGTCCGTCCCCGGGTTTTATATGTCAGGACAACCAGGGCTCCGATCAATCCATAAATGGCTCCGCTGGCACCTGCCGATACCACATCTTCTCCTCTTATATAATAAAATGCGGTGGAGATCAGGCTCGCGCCAAAGCCGGTCATAAAATACAATGCTAAAAACTTCCAGCGTCCGATCATCCGCTCCATGTTCAGTCCTACCAGAAACAGATAGAGCATATTGCTAAAAAGATGCATCACGCCGAAGTGCATAAACATGTTTGTGATGAGCCGCCAGAACTGATACTTCTGGAACACATACGGGCCGTAGCTGGCGCCCATGGATGCCATATATCCGGCATTGTTAACATCGCCTTTTAATGCCAGGATAATAAAATAAATCAGGTTCAGGGCGATCAGGATGATAGTAATGATCGGGATATTCTTGATCCCAAACATCTGCTGCATCTTTGCGTCTCTTGACTGACTGATCGACATCCTGATTCCATATTTCAGGCCGTAGAAATCATCCGGCTGGTTCTCATAAATACGGATCTCCCGGTTCTGTTCATCCACGATCCACAGGTTTATCCCCACCATCTGCGAATAATGCTTATCTCTTTCCACATCATCGGTGACAAGTATAAACAAAATGTTCCGGGATGGGTAATTCCTGAGCACCTGAAAGCAAAGATTCTCCAGCAGGGATTCGGAAATATACTGGCCTGCGCCGTTTCTCATCGGCACACAGAAAATCGGCTCCCCTTCTGCCTGGTTTGCCAATACTTTAAAGTTTGCGCCGGTTACATTTGTCAGCGCAAAGTTCTGCTGCCCTAAAAATTGTACGATCTCGTCATAAACCATATCGTAAAAATAACATATCTTGCCGGATTGTTCTAGGTTTTATCTTTTTCTAAATTAATAAAATGCCCCTTTCAAGGAGCATTTTTAGTTTAACAGACTTTATTGTTTATAAATGTCTCGTCTATGACCTACTGTCAATGCCAATATGATCAATTCCTTCTCTCGAATTTGACAAATCAGCCGGTAATCACCAATGCGATAGCGCCATAACCCGGAGTATTTTGCTGTTAACGCTTTCCCTAATGCATATGGATCTTCGCATCCTTGTAAATGCTTCATGATCCAGGCCTTTATCATTTTTTGCGTATATTTATCTAGTTTTTTGAATTCTTTATTAAATCTCGCTGATGTTTCAACGGAAAAAGTCATAGATCCAATTCCTCCCAAAGATCTGTAATTGGACTACTTTGCTCTCCGCCTTTTACGTATTCTTCATAAGCTTCATTTGCTACAGCGATATCGTATTCTTCTTCTATTCGTTCGAAAAGTGCTTTTTTAAAAGCTTCTCCCAATGACATAGAATGCAGTTTTGCATAACTGGAAGCCAACGCTTTTTCTTCCTCCGTTAATCTGATAGAAAAACCCATAGTATCGCTCCTTTCTGTAGTACAGTGTACTACCTCTGAAAAGAAGCGTCAATATCACTATTTTCACTTCATAATAGTCAACTTCGCGGCGCTGACCGTCCTTGGGGTATCCAGTTTATCAAACATGACTTCGTTTCCATCCAGAAGGTCATCGTAACCTAATACCGTACCTTCACCGAATACTTTATGAAAGACTCGGGTTCCGGCCGGAATCGCTTTTTCCACATCGTCTTCTGTCAAGAGACGTTCTGTGCACAAGATATTGGCCTTTGCGTCCGCCAGCAGATCTTCTTCCAGCGGCACATCATATTCCAGAATCCCTTCGTCTACTTCCAGCACAAAGCGGGATGGGAAGCGGAACCCAGCACCAGCAACGCCTTCTGCGTCACTTAAGAACAGGCCTTTCTGTGCACGGGTAAAGGCAACAAAGGCCAAACGGCGTTCCTCCTCCATGGCCGTCAGATTTTTCACCTTTTTGGATGGGAAGACTCCTTCGTTCATGCCGCAGAGAAAAACATATGGAAATTCCAGACCCTTAGCCGCATGGATCGTCATGATCTTGACTTTATCCGCCGCTGCAGGTTCATCCGCATTCGTATAAAGCGCGATATGGTCCAGGAAATACATCAGGTCTGCTTCTTCTCCGCAGGTTGCTTCAAAATCATAAATCAACTGTTTCAGCTCTGCCAGATTATCCAGCCGTTCCTGGTCTCCTTTGGTCCTAAGCATCCGCTCGTAGCCGCTTTTATCCAGAATTTTGGTCAAAAGCTCTGAAACCGTCAGCTGATCTTTTAATGTGATCATTTCTTCGATCAGCGCAATAAACCCATCTGCCCGTGTCCCTTTCAGGTTTTCATCGTCATGATATTTCTGCAGAGTGCGGTACAAAGTTTGTCCCTCTGCCTCTGCTTTGCTCTTTAGAAAGGCAACACGGCTCTTACCGATATTGCGCTTTGGATTATTGACGATCCGAAGGAAGCTTAAATCATCCTGGTAGGCCAGCATCCGCAGATAACTCAATGCTGTTTTGATCTCTGCCCTCTCAAAGAACTGCACGCCGCTGTAAATACGGTAAGGCAGCTTTTTCTCAATAAACACCTGCTCCAGAGGGGCTGTCAGATAGTGTGCCCGGCATAGAATACAGATATCGCCCAACTGCGTTCCTGCTTCTTCTAAATCCCGAATTTTTGTAAATATCCATTCCGCTTCTTCTCTGGAATTTTTTGCATGATGGTACAAGACCTTGTCTCCATGGTCCAAAACCGGGATCAGCTCTTTTTCGATCCGATGTTTGTTTTTGGAGATCAGAGAATTCGCTGCCCTAAGGATCTCCGGTGTCGAGCGGTAATTGTCCATCATCATAATGGTCTGCGCAGAAGGATAGGTCTTTGCAAAGTCCAGAAGATAAGCAACTCTGGCACCTCTCCAGGTATAAATTGTCTGGTCCGGATCGCCAACTACGAACAGATTCTTATGATACTGACAAAGCACCTGCATCAGCTTATACTGCAGATCATCAATATCCTGGAATTCATCGATCATGATATATGCCAAGCGTTTCTGCCATTTCAGCCGGATCTCCTCATTTTCATCAAAAATATGAAGCGTGAACATGATCAGGTCATTGTAATCTAACCCAAAGCATTTTTTCTGCTGATACAGATAGCCGTAAAAGATAATATCATCGGTCTCTGTTGCCTTCAGATATTTATCTTTCAGGATCTCCGCCGACTGATAGATCAGATCATGATGATAATTTGGCTCCGTGAATGTCTTTTTGATCTCGATCATATCTCTGGCAGCAGAATATGTCTTGTCCCGCAGGGAAAGACCGCGTTCTTCATAGATGATATCCAGCATGGAATTAATATCGGAATTATCCAGGACGAGGAAACTTTTCGGATAATGAACGGCATTGCTTTCTTCGCTCAGTACACTGACACAGAAG
>JAZNHY010000173.1:0-8815 GCA_045577235.1 Lachnospiraceae bacterium | reverse complement strand
CAAAGCCTGCAGGGCAGACTTTGGAATGATGCAATTTTTGAATCCGAGTTTTTTCGCTTCATTGACTCTGGCTTCGATCATACTGACATTACGCACTTCACCAGAAAGGCCCACCTCTCCCAGTGCGATCGTATCTGCATCGACTACAATATCCAGATAACTGGAGGCAATCGCGATCAGTATTGCCAGATCCAAAGCGGTCTCATTGATTTTTACACCGCCGACAATATTAACATATGCATCGCATTCAGACAATTGAAATCCGAGTCTTTTTTCTAAAACTGCAATCAGCAGATTCATACGGTTATAATCGATACCGGTGGAACTGCGGCGGGGATTGCCCAATGCAGTTCTTGCAACCAGAGCCTGAATCTCTACCAGGATCGGTCGTGTCCCTTCCACTGAGCAGGAAACGATGGAGCCGGATGCGTTCTCCGGTCTTCCGACCAGCATAAATTCCGAAGGATTCTTGACTTCGTTCAGACCATCTGCGCGCATTTCAAATACACCGATCTCATTTGTAGAACCGAACCGGTTTTTCACACCGCGCAGGATCCGGTAAGTACCTTGCGATTCTCCTTCAAAATAAAGGACAGTGTCCACCATATGCTCTAATGTACGCGGACCGGCCACCACACCTTCTTTTGTGACATGACCAACTACAAAGATACTGATGCCCAGGCCTTTTGCCAGCTGCATGAAAAGAGCCGTGCATTCCCGCACTTGTCCCAAAGAACCTGGTGCGCCGTTGACATCCGGCCGATATACGGTCTGAATAGAGTCTATCACGGCAATTTCCGGCTGCTCTACTGAGAGCGTTTCCTCGATCACATCCAGATCTGTCTCTGCCATAACCAGAAGATTATCGGAAAATGTTCCTATACGGTCCGCCCGCATTTTGATTTGGCTGAGCGATTCTTCTCCAGTAATATAAAGAACTTTGTGCCCGTCATCGCTGACCATCTTACAGATCTGCGTCAACAGGGTGGATTTTCCGATACCCGGATCTCCGCCCACCAGAACCAGAGACCCTTTGACGATGCCGCCGCCTAAAACGCGGTCAAACTCCTCCATATGGGTCTTGATCCGCTCTTCCTCAAGTGCTGTCACCTTTGCCAGAGGGACCTGCTTCTGTTCTCCTTTATTCTTTTGCACGGAAACGCTGCTTCTGACCGCGGCTTTCACCGGACGTTCTGCCGGAGCTTCCACAAACGTATTCCATTCATGGCAGACCGGACACTGTCCGGCCCATTTTGCACTTTCATAGCCGCATTCTTTGCAGAAAAAGATCGTTTCTTTTGCTTTTGCCATTATTTCTCTTTCACTTTTTCTTTTACTTTTCTCCTGCGCACAGAGAAGACCAGTCTGGTCGCATCCTTAGATGCTTTGACATTCACCGTGGATCCCGGAACCATATTACCGGAAAGCGCCTCTTCTGCCATTTCATCTTCCAGAAGGGTCTGCACCTTTCTCTTCAGTGCTCTTGCTCCGTACTTTGGATCATAGCCCTGCTCTACCAGGAATGCTTTTGCACTGTCAGACACATTCAGTTTCACGTTCATCTGTGTTTTTGCACGTTCTGCCAGTTCTTTCAGAAGGATATCGATGATATCTTTCATATTATCTTTCGACAGAGATTCAAATACGATGATCTCATCAATACGGTTCAGGAATTCCGGTTTGAAGATATGTTTTACTTCATCCAGAACTGCAGCCTTCATAGCTTCATAATCTGCTTTTGCAGAATGCTCTGCTGCAAATCCCAGAGATTTTGGCTCCATGATCCGCTGTGCACCGGCATTACTGGTCATGATGATAATGGTATTCTTGAAGTCAGTAACTCTGCCGTGAGAATCTGTGATACGTCCGTCATCCAGCACCTGCAGAAGGATGTTAAAGACATCCGGATGTGCTTTCTCCACTTCGTCGAACAGAATGATGGAATATGGATTCCGGCGTACCTGCTCGGAAAGCTGTCCGCCTTCATCATAGCCAACATATCCCGGAGGTGAACCGATCAGCTTTGAAACGCTGTGCTTTTCCATATATTCGCTCATATCAACACGGATAATGGCGTTTTCTGTTCCAAACATCGCTTCAGCCAGAGCTTTGCTAAGCTCCGTCTTACCAACTCCCGTAGGCCCCAGGAACAGGAATGTTCCAATTGGTTTGTTTGGATCTTTCAGTCCAACCCTTCCGCGGCGGATTGCTTTGCTTAATGCGATCACGGCTTCATCCTGTGCAATGACCCTCTTATGAAGCGTCTCCTCCAGATGTTTCAGCCGCTCGCCTTCTTCTTCTGCCAGTTTCTTCACCGGGATCTTGGTCCATTTTGCCACTACATCAGCAACATCGTCAGCCGTGACCTTAGGGATACTCTCCAGATCTTTAGTCAGGCTGTCTTTATAATCACGGATCGCATCCGCAATGATGGCAATATCCTTTGTTGCAGAAGAAGCCTGCTTCAGGTTCTTAGCGATTAGAGCTTTTTCTCTTTTCTCTTCCAGTTTTTTCTTTTTCTCTTCCAGTTCCGTTAATTCAGGCGGAAGGATATAAGTTGCAAGACGAACTTTGCTTGCTGCTTCATCAATCAAGTCAATGGCTTTATCCGGCAGGAACCGGTCATTGATATATCGGGTGGACAGACTGACAGCTGCTTCAATTGCTTCGTCTGTAATCTTTACATCGTGATGATTTTCATAATTCGGCCGCAGACCTTTGAGGATCTCAACGGTTTCTTCTTTGGAAGGCTGCTCAATATAAACCGGCTGAAAACGTCTTTCCAATGCTGCATCTTTTTCAAAATGTTTCCGGTATTCATCTAGCGTAGTCGCGCCAATGATCTGAATATCACCCTTTGCCAGGGCAGGTTTCAGAATGTTCGCAGCATCGATTGAGCCTTCTGCTCCACCTGCACCAATCATAGTATGGATCTCATCCATAAACAGGATGATCTGTCCGTCTTCCTTCACTTCGTTGATGACACGCTTCACCCGCTCTTCAAAATCGCCGCGGTATTTGGATCCAGCTACCATTGCCGGAAGGTCCAGGGAAAGGATCCGTTTGGATGCTACCGGTCCGACTATCTCGCCAGCAACGATCTTCTGTGCAAGCGCTTCTGCAATGCTGGTCTTGCCAACTCCCGGCTCACCAACCAGACACGGATTGTTTTTGGTACGTCTGCTCAGGATCTGCACGATCCGGCTGATCTCATCCGCACGTCCGATGATCGGATCCAGTTTGCCCATTTTGGCTGCTTCATTCAGATCAGTACTGAAATCTTTTAAAATGCCTTCTTTTTTCTGGCCGTTATTCTTTCTATCCGGACCCATTTCAGCTTTATGGTTTTCCGGATTTTCACCCATCGCACCCAAAAGTTCTGCGTAAATCTTCTGGCGATTGGCGCCGAGCCCCGTCAGAATACGGCTTGCAGCACATTCTTCCTCTTTTAAAAGGGCCATCAGAAGATGTTCCGTTCCTACTTCCGGAATCTGATATTTAGCTGCTTCTGCTCCTGCATTTTCCAGTACATTTTCCGCCTTTGGAGAAAAGCTTTCTCCTTCATTAATAAGGACACGGGAAGATGTGTCAAATGCCCTCTCGATCAATGCCATAACAGACTCTTTGGTGATCCCGTGCACGGAAAGTACCTTTTGGGAAATAGAACCATCAATATCTGACAATCCAATCAGAAGATGTTCCGTTCCGATATACGTATGCTTCAGCTGTACGGATGCCTCTGTAGCAGCTGCAATGGCTTCCTGTGCCATTTTAGTGAATGGTCTTTTCATTTACGACCTCCTATTAACTTAACTCTTCGTAGAGCTGGTCTACGATTCCTTTTACTTCTTCTTTTGTAAGACCTTTACAGATGCCCCTTGCTAAAAGCGGGCGTAGATAAGCCTTCATTTTTGCCATAGAATCCAGTTTATCTATGTCTACCGCAACCACAGCTCCTCTGCGGCGGTCTACCTTCAGGAACCCGTCCTGCCGCAGGGTAGAATAAGCTTTGTTGACAGTATGCATATTAACACCGATTTTATCAGCCAGTGCTCGTACAGAAGGAAGCGACTCCCCCTCCTTAAGCTGGGAAGTTGCTATGGCTACAAAGATCTGATTCCGAAGCTGGATATAGATGGCTTCGTCACTGTTAAAATCTATTTCTACTAACATAGCAAAGACCTCTCGTTCTAATTGTTATACTTATGATATAACAACTATCCCGAGAAGTCAATGTGTCGTTTCGTTCTTTTGTTAATTTTGCGCCGGATTAAGCTTCCTTGTCTTCTTCGTCTTTGATATCCGGATCCACTTCATCGATGATATGTGCATACTCATCGACTTCCTCTGTTTTTTCTCCGGCTTTCTCCATGAATTCTTTTGCTTTTGCTTCTACTGCATCACCGAATTCTTTTGCTTTTTCTCCAGCTGCCTCGCCGAATTCTTTCGCTTTTACTCCAGCTGCATCACCAAACTCTTTTGCTTTGTCCAGTGCGTTGTCACCAAATTCTTTTGCTTTTTCTGTAAAAGAATTGAATTTTTCTTTTGCCTGTTTTACCTGGTCAGAGTTTTTAAACTCCTCAAATTTATCTTTTGCCTCATCAATTTTGCCGCTGTCTTCCAGCTTTTTGTAAGCTTCTCTGCCGGCAGCATAGATTCTGAGAGGAGCCACAACGATCTCTGCCGCAAGATTCATTAAAGCATCTTTTGTTTTTTTATCCATAGCAACTACCTCCTTATTAGAGTAATTTTACCTTATTCGGCAAAACTGTGTCAATAAAGTAAGTAAAAAACAGCCTGTCCGCTGATCAGCAGGCAGGCTGAAAGTTAATTACCAAAAAGCTTATGCTGCATTACCCAGTTTTTTCGCTTTCTTCTCCTCTTTCACCTGACGGAAGAAATCTCTGGTTTCTCTGTATACCACAGGGCTGAGTACGATCAGGGCAATCAGGTTAGGGACTGCCATGAAAGCATTCAGGATATCAGCGATGTTCCAGACATCTGCCAGACTTAAGGTAGATCCGACGATGACGAAAATGACAAAGATGACTTTATAAATCGTAACGATCACTTTGTTGCCTTTGAAAATGAATTCACAGCAGCGGACACCATACAGGGACCAGCTCATGATCGTGGAAAGAGCAAACAGGCTCAGGCAGACAGCGATTATAACGGAACCGACACCGCTGGAAAGGATGGAACCCAAAGCAGTAGATACGATAGCTGCTCCGCCGGATGTTCCCCACTCAAATCCAACTCCGCCTGCATGATAGCTGCAGAGAACGGTAAGGCAGGTCAGTGTACAGATAACGATCGTATCCATAAATACTTCAAAGATACCATAGACACCCTGTCTGACCGGATTTGTCTCAGAAGTAGATGCATGTGCGATCGGAGCAGAACCAAGACCAGCTTCATTCGAGAAGCATCCTCGGCCAACACCCTTCTTCATGGCAGTTAAGACGGTAATACCAAAAGCACCACCCAAGGCTGCCCGCGGGGAGAAAGCTCCCTCAAAGATCATACCGAATACTTTACCGATAAATCTAATGTCAGCAAAAATAACGATCAGTGCTGCAATAATATAAACAACCGCCATAAACGGAACGATCTTTTCTGTGACCTGACCGATCACCTTGATACCACCGATGATAACGATTGCTACGATAATAGCAACTACGATACCAACGATCAGGTAGCTAAGCTTAAAAGTAGAACCTAAGAATGTCAGCTGTGTAGCAGCTGTATTGCCGCCCAGGGAATCAATTGCGGTGGAGATTGCCTCTGCAATAGAGTTTACCTGTGTTGCATTACCAATACCAAATGCGGCAAGTCCGCCAAAGATACAGAATAAAACAGCCAGCCATGTCCATTTCTTTCCGATACCATTGCGGATGTAGTACATTGGTCCTCCGACCCATTCACCTTTTTTATTCTTCTCACGGTATTTAACAGCAAGAACGACCTCGCAGAACTTGGTGCACATACCAAGAAGTGCACTGATCCACATCCAGAAGACTGCACCAGGACCACCAACGACCACGGCTCCAGTAACACCAACAATGTTACCGGTACCTACCGTAGCAGCTAATGCTGTGGTAAGTGCCTGGAACGGTGTCACTTCACCTTTGCCGGCTTTTTTCTTTTCAAACATCTTGCCAGCGGTATTCTTAATGGAGTAGCCGAATTTACGGAACTGTACGAATGCAAGCCGGATACTTAAGAAAAGACCTGTACCGACAAGCAGAATAAGAAGCGGATAACTCCATGCCCAATCATCGATTACACCGATAATCTCACTAAAACTCATTGTCTCATCCTCCCTGAATTAACAATACTATGATATTTCTTTTAATACTGCCATGATCCCCGGAAATGAAAATGAGGATGCCTGAAAAGTGCGTCCCCACAAACAAAACATGACCCTGAAAAGGGAATTGATCTGTCCTTTTGCCTGAGAGATTAAACGGGAACCGTTTTTGCACCTTCGGCCTTCGCAAAAGCGAATGTCTCCAGATTTTCATCCATCTGCAGTCTTGATTCCTGAGAGTTTTACTCCTTCGGCAGGCCTATGCCACTTTCCTGCAGACTTCATCTGACATTATTAATTTTAGGTATTTTACACAATAATATTTATGAATGCAATAGCGTTTTGCCTAATTGGTCAGTCTGTATATTTCTGTATATTTTTTCTCTAAATAATCGGCAAAATTACCCGCATCGAACGGTTCTGCAAGGACTCTTTCCAGTACTTCTTCCGGTGTATACAGCGATCCGTATCTCCAGATCTGCTCTTTATTCCAGGCATTGATCCTGCTGAAATCGCCTTTGCTCAGGTCACCGTCAACATCTACAGATTCTTTCATCTTCTTAAGGAACTGTGCGCCGTAAGCGCTGCCCAGCGCGTAAGAAGGGAAATAGCCAATGCTGCCGCCGGACCAATGGGAATCCTGCAGCACACCGTGTTTGTCATCCGGAACATCGATGCCCAGATACTCTTTATACAAACGGTTCCATTCTGCCGGGAAGTCTTTGACTTCCAGCTCACCTGCCATCGCTTTCTTTTCCAGTTCATAGCGGATCATAACATGAAGTGCATAGGTCACCTCATCGGCCTCTGTCCGGATCAAAGATGGCTCTACTTTATTAATTGCTTTATAGAAATCTTCTGCCGAAGCATTAGCCAGAGCAGGATTGCCCTCTCCCAGCAATTCTTTGACGGTCGGGAGGATAAAAGCTGTAAATGCTTTGCTTCTTGCCAGCAGGTTCTCATAAAAACGGCTCTGGCTTTCATGAATGCCCATGGATACACCGCCGTCCAATGTCGTGTATGCCAGATCATCATCAGATGCCATGTCATAAAGTGCATGTCCGCCTTCATGGATCACGCTGAACATGGAAAATGAGAAGTTGCTTTCATCGTAACGGGTAGTGATACGGACATCCTCATGAGAACCGATGGAAGTGGTAAACGGATGCTCGGTCGTTCCCAGAACACAGTGTCCCGGATCAATTCCCATCTGGTTCATCAGGAAAGAAGAAAGCTTCGCCTGCTTATCCTCCGGGAAATTGCCGAATAAACAGCTGTCATCCACCTGCGGAGCTGCTTTGATCTTTTCCAGCAGAGGAACGATCCGCGCGCGTAAGGTTGCAAAGAAGGCATCGCAGATCTCTTTATTCAAGCCGTCTTCATACTGATCCAGCCAGTAATCATATGGGTCTTTTTCTGGTGCACAATAACCCGCAAAACGGATATTGGTTTCAAAGATTTTCTCCAAAGTAGGCCGGAAAGCTTCAAAATCATTGTTCTCTTTTGCACTGCGCCACAGATCATAAGCGCCTGCCAGAAGGCTGCGGTATGCAATATACTCATCCATCGGTATCTTCTGCATCTGCCTGATATCCTTTAAAAGCAGGAAGACCATCCGTTTTTCTTTCTGATTCAGCTCTTCTTTTCTATCATCCAGGAACTCCAGCATTTCGATGGTTTCTTTTCCAGTTGACAGCTGATAAAACTCACTGCTCAAAATAGCAAGAGCATGTTCTCTGTTCTTTGCTGTCTTCTTAGGTGCGCTGGTTGCCTCATCATAATAAATGAGCTCCATCGCATGCATATAGGCGCTCATTTTGCTCTGCAGTTCCATCAATTGTTTTTTTGCTTCGTTAATGTCCATTGTTAGCCTCCTGTGTTCCATCCCCAGGAAGGATATTTCCTTCCGCTACATTTTCTGTAATTATCTGACTGCACAGATCAAACAGCGCCTCGCTGCCTGCTTTAACTCTTGCCACGCGATCACGAGCCTGCTTTTCTGTCACGTCATGATCTACCCATGCCAGTCCGTTTCCAATATCATTCATCAGGATCGGATGCAGGATATCCAGGCTCAGGGCAAATTTTGCTTCCTTCGTCTCACCTGCTTCATATTCATCCCAAAGAGCACGGATCCAGTCAGCCTGATCATCCGGAAGAATATGGAAGATCCGCTCAGCGGCTTTCAGCTCCCTCTCCCGTTTTGTCTTATTAGCTTCCGGATCATATGCGTAAGTATCTCCTGCATCGATCTCCACCATGTCATGGATCAGGACCAGCTGCATGACATGCAAAAGATCCACATCTTCATTGGCGTATTCTTTCAGGACCATAGCCATGAGCGCCAGATGCCAGGAATGCTCTGCATCGTTTTCCTGCCGGGAAAGATTGCTGACATAGGTCTGACGGAATATATTCTTGATCTTATCGATCTCGCTGATAAAGTTGATCTGCTGTTTCAGCCGGCTGTCGGCAATGGTGTTTTCGTTCACTTCAATACCCCCG
>JAZNHY010000172.1:0-6157 GCA_045577235.1 Lachnospiraceae bacterium | reverse complement strand
GTATCTGCCCAGATGTCAACGCCGTCCGGCAGAAAGTCAAGGCACTGGGTCGGCATTCCGATGCCGAGGTTTACGATGTTGCCGTCCTGAAAGAACTGAGCAGTACGGCAGGCAATTTTTTCTCTGACATTCTCAGGTTTTTTCATAATTACTCTACCCCCTTTTCAGCCTGTACGATCAGGTCAACAAGTGCGCCCGGAGTCATGATCTCATCCGGATCAAGTTCGCCGACTTCTACGATACTCTCTGCCTCAACAATGACAAAGTCTGCAGCAGTCGCAAAAATCTGGTTAAAGTTACGGGCGGTGCGGTGATATACCACGTTGCCCATTTTATCTGCTTTATATGCATGAACAAAGCATACATCTGCATGAAGCGGAAGCTCGAGGATGAAACGGGCACCCTTCTGCGGCTCATCCGGTTCTACAAATTTATACTTACCCTCTTCATTATCCCACTCAAGAAGCTGCTTTCCATCCTGCATCGGAGTATGAACACCCGTCGGGGTAAGGATACCGCCAATGCCGGCGCCGCCAGCACGCACTTTTTCACAAAGGGAGCCCTGCGGAACAAAAGTGATGTCGATTTCTCCGTTAACTGCCTTTTCACAGGTCTCAACGTTACTGCCAATATGAGAGCAAGTGATGTGTTTGATCAGGTCATCATGAACCAGAAGGCCAATGCCCTGCCCCTTGACACTGGTATTATTGGAGATAACGTTGAGGTCTTTGATTCCTGCAGCGACAAGACTCTTGATCAGAGTTGCCGGAACACCGCAGTTGACAAAGCCCGGCAGCAGAATGGTCATGCCGTCGAAACAATGCTTCATTGCTTCTTCCGGGGTAACGACCTTTGATTTAGCCATATTGTTTTGTCCTTTCTCTTTTTGCGGCCAGAGGTGATATTACATCACCTCTGGCGCTTTTTTAATGATTTGTCTCTTATTCAGCCGGTGTGAGCGGATATGTTTTTTCGTCACGCAGGCAGTTTCTTGTAATGCCTAAGATATCTCTTGCATCCTGTGCAGTTGCGATCTCACGGCCAGCAAGTTTGCAAAGCTCAACAGCGCGCTGTACAAGACGAAGGTTGGTAGCGATATCTCTGCTGCCATCCGGATTCTTGCCAAACATGACATTATCTTCCAGACCAACACGCAGACCGTCGCATCCAAGTGCAAGACCTGCCAGCATCATCGGCATATGAGCTTTGCCGATACCGGAAACAGACCATGTTGCATCTTTCGGCAATTTGCCAACAAAGAATGCAAGGTTCTCTGCGGTACCTGGCATGGAGCCGCCAACGCCCATAATAAACTGAATATGAGGCGGCTGCGGAATGTTCCACTTATTAACGTAATACATAACGCTGTCGATATGTCCGGTGTCAAACACTTCAAATTCCGGTTTGACATCATACTTCACGACTTCCTGACTTAACAGGTTTAAGAAACGCGGGCTGTTCTCGAAAATGTAGCTGTTAGCCCAGTTGATCGTGTTCGGATCAAAGGAGCACATCTCCGGACGCAGTACGCCAAGATGCTGCAGACGTTTGTAATCTTCGTACTCACCGCCAGAGGTGGTAAGGTTGATGACGATATCAACGCCAGCTTCTTTACATTTCTCACGCGTAACCTCAACAGCTTCCGTAAACTTCTGAAGGCTCATGGATTTATAACCAATCTGCATAACGCCATCTACCATCTTATCCTCACGTACATGAATGTGAGCGATGGATGCTCCGGCTTTTGCACATTCCACGATCTGATCAGCAAGTTCTTCTGCTGTATAAGGAACGGTTGGTGCCTGATCCTTTTTTGTTCCTGCTCCGCAGAGGCAGACCTGGATCATTACCTTATTTGTTTTTGCCATAATGTTTTCTTCCTTTCAGTCTGGACGGCCTACACCGGGTCATCCATAAATTTCTTGGTCACACGGAAAATTTCGAAAAGCTGTTTGTCACGTTTTGCTTTCACAGCCTCGATATCTTTACCGGTGAAATCATAAAAACCTTTTCCTGTCTTAATGCCAAGGTCTCCAGCATCGATCTTCTCCTGCAGGACCTGTGGAACATGATCCCACTGAGGAGCAGCATAACTCTTGTTCTTAAAGTTATTGTAAGTCATGTCAACTCCGCCAAAGTCGATACGTTTCATAATACCTAAAACGCAAGCTCTCGGTACAAACGAAGCCTGGCAGGCAAGGTCGATTGCCTCTGCATCACAGTAGCCATTGTCGAGAAGATAGAAGATCTCCTGGTTCAGGCACTGCTGCAGACGGTTTGCAATATAACCGCGGATAAATTTCTTCATCAGGACTGCTGTCTTTCCGCATTTTTTCAGAAGTGCAACTGCTGTCTCTGCGATTTCCTGTGGTGCCTGCTCGCTTTTTACGACTTCAACCAGTGGAATGACGTGTGGCGGTGCATACCAGTGGCAGATGATCTGCTGCGGAAGCAGTTCTTCCGGAACGATCTCAAAGATATTGAGTGCGGAAGTGTTGGAAGCAATGATCACATCCTTCGGAACGATCTTGACAAGCTGATCATAGAGTTCTTTCTTTGCATCAGCTTTTTCTACGATTGTCTCCTGGATGAAGTCAGCGCCTTCTACGCACTCTTCCACTGTCAGTGCAAAACGGATGCGGCCAAGAACAGTCTCCTTAGGCTCACTCAAAAGGTCTTCTGCCTCAAAGGTATCAAACTGTGCCTTCAACGAAGCAATGGCTTTGTCACGCGTTGCCTCGCTTCGGGTCCACATGGTGACCTCATAACCGCCCATCGCATACATCTGTGCGATCCCAGGGCCCATAGTGCCGGCCCCGAGAACAGCGATTTTTTTAATATCAGATAGTTGTTTCATGCTGTATCAACCTCGTTTCTTAGAAGGATCCCTCTTCCCATGCTACCAGACGTACCATACCGCCGTCAGCTGCTTCGCAGCGGAACGGGAATGCGCAGAGGATCATACGTTTTCCGGTAACCTGATCGATGTCGCCGCCAGCGTTTTCGATTGCCATCAGACCATGCTGTGCATACAGACGGTGGCAAGGCTCGTAATCCGGATAATCTTCATCGATATCGCGGCCTGTAGCCAGTTTATAGTTGTTGTACAGCCAAGGCATCTGCTCCTTGCATGGGCAATGCCATACCGGAGAGTCGGATGCGCCATAGGTGCCGGCGATAGCTTTGATCTTCTTTTCGAACATCAGCCAGTTAGCCAGTTCCGGACCATTTCCTGCATAGTAGTTGAAGTATTTGTCGTTGTTCTTTCTCCAATAACGATGGAATCCTGTGTTCAGAACGACAAAATCGTTCGGACGGATCTCAAGACCATCTTTGTCCAGTGCTTTCTGAACATCTTCCGGAGTGATGATGTGCCAGATTGCGCCTTTCTTTCCAGGAACTTCTGCGAACTCACCCATTTTAGCCGGGTCGCCACCTGCTTTGTTGAATGCTTCTTCAAACTCATCATACATCCAGGTCAGGTCAACGATAACGCCTGTGCCGATAGCATGCTCTAAGCGCATTTCGGAAAGAACATAGCCGTAACGCTCGCGGTCAACTTCTTCCTCATGAAGAGTGTGGTTTGGTGCGTCACAGTGGGTTGCTGCATGAAGGGTTCCTGTGTAAGTACATGTACGTTTGTGGAAACGCTCCAGATACTGTCCACGTGGGAAGGTCAGGTCAGCACGTGCACCTGGGAATGGCCACAGCGGGGTATCCCATCCCCATGGCTGGGAAAGATCCCAGATCTTTGTCATTTTTTCGGTTTCCAGATAAAATTTGCTTTTGTCAAGAGGCATGTATGCCATGGTTTTTTCCTCACTTTCTTAAATCTCTTTGTTTTACTTTCCTTTGTTGTTACAGTATAATTATTATTTGTAATTATAGCGTATTGATGCTTACGGGAGGTCCCTATGCAGTATAAAATCGGTGATGTGGCGCGGATCCTCGGAATCTCGACCGATCTTCTGCGTTACTACGAAAAGAAAGGTGTTGTCGCGCCTACCAAAGACAAGCAAAACGATTATCGTTATTATGATGTCTGGGACATCAATTTTCTGATTGATTGTCTCTGGTACAAAAGCTTTGGCTTTGGTATTCCTCAGATTGCCTACATGGTTTCCGACTGCTACTACGGAGATCTCGTTTCCGTGCTGGAAGAGAAGGAAACGGAGCTGATGGATTCGATCCATCGTCAGGAACTTCTCCTTAGACGTATCCGCCAGCACTGTGAACAGGTCAGCCGTGTCAAGGATATGATCGGCCAGTGTGATATTTCACTCAGTCCGGAATCTGTCTGCTATCTCAACCGGTTTGACACCTATTATGACAACGCACCTGAGATGCAGCGCCTTGCAAAGCAGTGGCTTCAATATATGCCGTTCCTGCAGCGCTATTTTGTGATCCCTCTGGATCCGCAAAGTTCCGGCGGCCATCTTTATTCCTGGGGCTTTTCTCTTGCCATGGAATATGTGGAAGAGTTTTCCGTTCCCGTAAAACCTCCGGTCATCTATCAGCCTGCAGCAGAAAGCATTCATTCTGTATTTAAGAGTTCCGGTAAAAATGCCTTTTCTCCAAAACACATTGACTATCTTTTCGACTACGCTGCCCAGAATGGTTACACGCCTGCCGGTAATGCACAGGGAAACCTGGTCTGCAGCATCCTCGAAGACGGCATCAATACCGGTTACTTTGAAGTCTGGCTTCCTGTTACGAAAAACTGATCTGCTCCGGCCTTAAGCGGCCGGAGCTTTTTTATAACCAATTAGCCGATTGCTGTCAGACCACCATCCGGATAAAGGATGTTGCCTGTCAGGAAATCAGATGCTGGAGCTGCAAGGAACAGAGCGGTTCCTACGCAGTCTTCCGGATCAGACATTCTGCGGAGCGGAAGTCCTGCTGCCTGCATTTCCAGATATTTCTCAACGGTAACGCCTGCTTCATTTGCACGCATTTCGAAGATCTTGTTCATCATAGGTGTCTTCATGATGTTCGGTCCAAATCCGTTAACGGTGATGCCGTATGGGCCAAACTCAGATGCGAGCTGTTTGGTGAGCATATCAAGGGCACCTTTACTTGCGCAGTAAGCAACGTTGCCAGGGCCTTTTGTAGCGATCTTGCCACGTACGGAAGTAACGTTAACGATCTTGCCGTATTTCTTTTCCATCATATATTTGCCAAAGTGTTTGCAAGTCAGCATGATGGAGGTGACGTTTGCTGTCATGGTCTCTTCAAACTCTTCTACAGGGAATTCTGTAACAGGATGTTTTTTGTTAATACCCTGTGAGTTGACAAGGATCTCAACAGAGCCGAAATCCTTTACGAACTGTGCTGCGCATGCTTCAACAGCGTCTTCTTTTGTTGCGTCACAGACATAGTATTTGAATTCTTTGCCTGTCTCTGCTTTCAGCTCTTCACAAGCTGCCTGCAGTTTTGCTTCTGTACGGGAAGCAATAGCAACATTTGCACCAGCCTCAGCAAATGCTTTAGCGATAAGCTGTCCCAGTCCGCCTGCACCGCCGATGATGATTGCATTCTTTCCGGTCAAATCAAAATAGTTTGCCATTTTTAACGCTCCTTTCAGGTTTTACCTTTTTATTAAAACTTTTTTATTTGTTATTATTTGAGATCTGTTTAGTCACACATCTCGATTACCGTTGCCTGTCCCATGCCGCCAGCAATGCAAAGCGTTGCCAGACCATATTTCAGGCCGCGTTTTTTCATTTCGTGTACCAGGGTGACAACGATACGGCATCCGGAAGATCCAACAGGATGTCCAAGTGCGATCGCACCACCGTTCACATTAATGATGTCCATCTTATCTTCCCAGCCAAGCTGTTTGATACATCCGATCGACTGTGCTGCAAAAGCTTCGTTCAGTTCGATCAGCTGGATGTCATCATCTTTCAGACCAGCATTCTCCAGGGCTTTTGGAACAGCGGAAACAGGACCTAATCCCATTAAGCGCGGATCATTTCCTGCGGTTCCCATGCCGATGATGCGGGCGAGTGGTTTTAAGCCAAGCTCTTTTGCTTTTTCTTCACTCATCAAGAGAACAGCGCTTGCGCCGTCGTTACGTCCGGAAGAAGATCCGGCTGTAACAGTACCGGTCAGTGCAGTGTCTCCGAAAAGACGGCCGTCTTCGCCATGTTTGATA
>JAZNHY010000171.1:0-4320 GCA_045577235.1 Lachnospiraceae bacterium | reverse complement strand
CTTCCCTAAGGCAGATGAAAGTCTGATCGATAAAGAACTGGAAGACAACATGGAGCACGTGCTGGATGTTGTCGTCATGGGCCGCGCCTGCCGTAACTCCTCCGGCATGAAGAACCGCCAGCCGCTGGCAAACATGTTCATCAAAGCGCCGTGGGAGATGCCGTCCTACTTTACCGACATTGTGGCAGACGAACTGAACATCAAGCATGTGGAGATGAAGGATGATGTCAGAGAATTCTCATCTTACTCCTTCAAGCCGCAGCTTAAGACAGTCGGACCGAAGTTTGGCAAGCAGGTGGGCGAGATCCGCAACGCTCTGGCAGCAGTGGATGGTAACGATGCGATGGACGAAGTCAACGCAACCGGAAGCCTGAAATTAACACTTCCGTCTGGCGATGTCGTACTGGAGAAGGATGACCTTCTGATCGAGACGGCACAGGTGGAAGGCTTTGAGTCCTTAAGCGACTTTGGCATCACCGTTGTTTTAGATCTGCATCTGACAGATGATCTGATCGAAGAAGGCTTCATCCGCGAGCTGGTCAGCAAGATCCAGACGATGCGTAAGGAAGCAGACTTTGAGGTCATGGACATGATCACCATTTACATCAGCGACAATGCGCGCGTGGAAGATATCGTCAACCGTCGCAAAGAGATGATGCTGACCGATGTCATGGCAACGGATATCGTAACCGGCCAGATGGACGGTATCAGCAAAGAGTGGGATATCAATGGTGAGAAAGTTACGATTGGTGTAAAGAAGAATTAATCGCGGCAGGCGTGCAGAATGCTGCGCGGCCGCAGATAAAAAGACAAAAAAAATAAAAGCCCGTTCGTTTGATTTTTCACGAACGGGCTTTTAATGAATTTCCTTAAGTCTCACTATATAACCTCCTTTCTATAGAATCTTCAGTTTGAGTTTACCTTCCCATTGGACCGTACCTCTTTACTTGAATTCGCAGCTTCCCTTGATACAGATCTTTTTTAAATGCTTTAGTTTGCTTTTGAAAGAATAAGTTCTTTTTACTTTTTTTCTGATCTAAGTTCTTCTGCTTTCTATGACTAAATTGTACAAATAAAAATACAATTTGTCAAGAGATTGGGCTGTATCTTTTCTGTACATTTCATAGCAGCCAAACCACCATATCTAGCGGCAGATGCACAAAAAAAGACGCTTCGGGGAAAGCGTCTTTTTTGCTGTTAATTGTATAAATAAAAAAGGGAGGTGAGAATTTCAGTAGGTTTTAACTACTTCTGGGTGTATAATAGCTTTCGGTAGTGAACAAAAAATGTTTTAACTGTGAACAAATTGTGAACTTTGCCCCGGCTTTTAGGTGGGCGCAAACGGTTTAGTACTCTTGCACTATTATTTATATGCGGTGTCGGGTGCACCATATTCTCGAGCGAATATGCGAAGCATCCTGAGCGCAGAGGATATGGTGCACCCGACACCACTAGTAAATGAAAGAAAGAGGAATAAAACATGGCACAGAACCCTATTGTAACGATTGAAATGGAGAATGGAGGCGTGATCAAGGCCGAGCTCTATCCGGAGATTGCCCCGCAGTCCGCGCATAATTTCATCAGCCTGGCAAAACAGGGATACTATGACGGCATCATCTTTCACCGCGTCATCTACGGATTCATGATCCAGGGCGGAGATCCGACAGGCACCGGCATGGGCGGCCCGGGCTACTGTATCAAAGGTGAGTTTGAAGCAAACGGATTTGTCAATGATCTGGCACACACCGAAGGCGTGCTTTCCATGGCACGTGCAATGGATCCGAACTCCGGCGGCTCCCAGTTCTTTATCATGCACAAAGCAGCCCCGTATCTGGACGGTCAGTACGCAGCATTTGGAAAAGTGATCGAGGGTATGGATGTGGTCAACGCCATCGCTGAGACAAGGACTGACCGGAATGATCGTCCGCTGAACGAGCAGAAGATGAAAAAGGTTACAGTGGAGACCTTTGGCGTGGATTATCCGGAGCCGGAGAAACTGGCAGACCGGTAAGAGATGGCGCCGGTTTACGTCATTGGCAGACCGGTCATTTACGCACTTAATAAAAACATTGTAATTAGCACACTTGTGTGCTATAACAATGATGCTCAAAACCCGAGAGGGCAGAGAGTGCAGTTTGACAATTTAATATGAATGCTACAAGCAGAAAGAAGGAGATTAAATGAAAAAGAAAATTCTTTGCAGTTTAATTGCACTTGTCACAGTAGTCGCACTCGCAGCTTGCGGGCAGAAACCATCCGGAGGCGGTTCCGGCAGCGAAACCCCAAGTGGAGGCGAAAGCACAGGCAGGGAAGCCACAAATTCTGTTGTTGTTGGCATTACACAGGACATCGATAGTCTTGACCCTCACAACGCTGAAGCCGCAGGAACTAGAGAAGTTTTGTTTAACATGTTCGAGGGGCTTGTAAAAGCCACACCGGAAGGCGAGATCGAACCGGCAGTTGCCAGCGAATACATCGTATCAGAGGATGCTACAAACATCACCTTTACTTTAAGGGATGGAATCACATTCTGCGATGGAACGCCTGTTACTGCTGAAGATGTTAAGTACTCTATTGAACGATATGCGGGCATCCAGGGAGAGGGGTCCGCATTTTCTATTCTGAAAGACATTGTGATCGAAGCGGACGGCAAGACGATCCAGGTTAACCTGAGTGAGCCAAATACAGAGTTTGTTTACGAGCTGACATGTGCCATTATTCCGCAGGCAAATGAAGCAAATGTAAACAGTAACCCGATCGGTACTGGTCCGTTCATGTATGACACGTTTGTTCCAGGCGAAAAACTGGTCGTAAAGAAGAACCCGTATTACTGGAAGGCGGGCTTCCCGTATCTGGATGAAGTGACTTTCAGAATCGTTTCCGATACCGATGTAGCTGTTACACAGCTGAACGCAGGAACATTGGATATTGTCCAGTACCTGACCGCTGATCAGGCGATGACCTTGAATGACAATTTCTACATTGAAGATGGATCCATCAACTATGTGCAGGCTTTGTTCCTGAACAATGCAGTTGCTCCGTTTGATAATCCGCTGGTCCGTCAGGCAATTTACTATGCAGTAGACAGACAGAAGATCAGCAACATGCTGTTTGGCGGCAAGTCTCATATCATCGGAACGAATATGATTCCGGCTGCTACCAAATACTACAATGCTGACACCGAGAATCAGTACCCATATGATCCGGCAAAGGCAAAAGAACTGCTGAAACAGGCAGGATATGAGAACGGCTTTACCTTTACGATCCAGGTGCCTAACAATTATCCGCCGCATAGAGGAACAGCGGAGATCATTTCAAATTGTCTGGAAGAGATCGGGGTTACTGCTAAGCTCAATGAGATCGAGTTTACATCCTGGAGAAACGATGTTTACCATGGAAGACAGTTTGAAGCAACCGTTGTTGCAGTAGATGGACGTCTGGCGCCATATACCTGGTTCGCAAAGAACGAGAGCACAGCATCCAATAACTTTACCAACTACAGTAATCCGCAGTTTGATGAGATCTATGCAAAGGCAAGAGCTGCCATCGACCCGGAGGAAAAGGTTGGTTATTACAAACAGCTGCAGCAGATCCTTGCAGATGACGCCGCATCCATTTATATTCAGGATCCGGCAAACCAGGTGGCTATCAGAAAGAGCCTCACAGGTTATGTCTTTTATCCGGTATCCGCACAGGATCTGTCAGTCGTTAAATACAAATAAGTAATAAGACGGTGCAGTGCCTGTCAGGGTGCTGCACCGGCAATGTATCATGAAGTATATTGTTAAAAAGATCATAACGCTGTTCGTGGCGTTATTGCTCATATCTATAATCGTGTTTGTGGTATTCTCCGTAATTCCGGGGGATGCTTCAGTCGCGAAACTTGGAGTGGACGCAACACCGGAGCAGGTCGCGGCGCTGCGTGCGCAGTTGGGACTTGATAAGCCGGTCCTGGAACGCTATTTCTGGTGGCTGGCGAACGCGCTGCGGGGTGACTTCGGTGAGTCCTTCCAATATACAGGTGTGAGAGTGACCACACTTTTGGCTCGCAGGCTTGGGAATTCTGCGCTGCTTAGCCTGATATCTTTTATCATGGTCGTGGTCTTTTCTATTCCGATCGGAATCTTTACCGCAAAGAGAAGATCTGCTGTTGCCAGAGGCACAATGACGACGATCACGCAGATCACCATGGGTATCCCGTCGTTCTTCCTGGGACTGTTATTAACGTATCTGTTTTCCCTTGTTTTGCATTGGTTCTATGTTGGAAGATTCATAAGTCCTGCGGAGAACTTCTTTGGCGCCTGCGCCTATCTGGTATTT
>JAZNHY010000170.1:0-4639 GCA_045577235.1 Lachnospiraceae bacterium | reverse complement strand
GCGGCTTTGTCGACAGGGTACCCGAAGACACCCGTCGATATGGACGGGAAAGCGACCGTACGAATACCGTGATCTCTTGCGGTATCCAGTGAACGCCTGTAGCACGACGCCAGCATCTCTCTTTCGTTGTTGATACCGCCGTACCATACCGGTCCCACCGTATGGATAACATAGTCACACGGCAGATCATACGCACCCGTGATCTTTGCGTCGCCGGTGCTGCAGCCATGGAGCGTACGGCATTCCTCCAGCAGTCCGATGCCGGCAGCCCGGTGGATCGCACCATCCACACCACCGCCGCCGGCCAGCTGTGCATTTGCTGCTGTTACGACCACGTCGACTTCCATCTCTGTGATATCTTCATTCACAATGTAAAATGCCATTCTGTACTCCTTCCGTATGTCCTCGTTCATATAATCTCTCAATTTTATTATAATCATTCGCTTTTTTATTTTTTGATAAAATCTTTCGTTTTTATATAAAAAAACGAGGGCTGATTACCAGCCCTCGTTTTAAAAAAATTTCGCTAATAAGCAAATCTAGCGGGAAATGTAAAGTTTTAAAGCTTGATAGATATCCTCGGTTGAAGGCGGGCAGCCCGGAACGCTGCATTCAAAATCCTTTGTACAGTTCCCCACACCAAGCTTTCCACTTTTGCCGCGCCAGCCCTGGCCAATACAGATCTTCTCCTTCAATCCGGAAAGCAAGCCTTCCCGCTCCAGATGGTCAAGCGCACTCATCAGCATGCCATAGCATGCGCTGCAGGACTCAACCTCATCCACATTATAGGAAATATCCAGGACGCGGCGGCTTTTTGGCATATCCTCATCATTCACACCTTCCACAGTAATGATATGTGCTGCCGAAATATCACTGCTGCCGACTCCCAGTTCTGCTGCCAGAACCACATACGGAACATCGTCCGTGCGATAGCCCAGCAATTTGCAAACATACGCATCTGTCAATACCGGATCCATAGCAGCCATCACACAGTTTTTCACCAGCGGATGACCTCCATCCTCAAAATCCGGATCACCGCAGATATGATCGATCACAATAAAGTCCTGCTTCAGCGCTGTATTCAGATGCGCGATCGGTCTGTGAAGTCCCTGCGTATGAAACGCTCTCTTTTCCGAATTCGGAATCAGGCCTTTCATATTCTTTAAGGCACAGGTGATCTT
Source organism: Lachnospiraceae bacterium (assembly GCA_045577235.1). Lineage (GTDB taxonomy): Bacteria > Bacillota > Clostridia > Lachnospirales > Lachnospiraceae > RGIG5612. Next base: position 3,458 of record JAZNHY010000170.1, on the reverse strand, counting down.
CGTCTGACAGTGTCCTTTTAAGACCGGAACATTGATCAGATAATCCACAGAAAAAGCACAGTCACAGATACGGATCGAAAGACCTTTGCAGTCTGTTTTTGTTGAAGAATCCTGTTGGGAGTCAACTAGCGGTACTCCTGTTCTCGCGGAAATATCGCGGTATCCACAGTACTCAAAGGCCTGCGATGTTTTATCCCCAACCCAGGAGCCTTCCATGATCTTAATCTGTGTGTATTCTTTTTCCTGCAGATATTCGATGATCCCTTCCACGATTTCCGGATGCGTAGTAGCTCCAAACTGTGCAGGTGTCGGACTAACCAGATTGGGTTTGATTCCAATCCGGACATCTTTCTTATCTCCGCATTTCTTTTGAATCTGTTCCTGCAGATCCGCACGGACAAGGAGACGTTTTGTCATCTCTTTATAGTCCGTTCCATATGCTTTTAAAATCTCATTTTTATCCATGTCTTTTCTCAAAAAGAAGGCAGCTGATTCAGCTGCCCAGGATCGTTACAATGTTTCCGCTGCGGCGATACTCATTCATATCGATCAGCCGCTGATTCTCACTGCCCCGGAATTTCAGCGCCAGGTTTTTCTGTTCCTCAATGAACGGCCCGTCCACCAGGATGTCCACGTAAGAAAGCAGTTCATAGGTATACTCGGTATACTTCTTCCCTCCCGGAAGAAGATCTTCAAACATATATCCTGTAAACGCCCAGACGTTTTTACTGGCATGCTTTTGCCCTTTGGAATCTTCTACATCCGGAAATCTTTTTTTGAACTCCCGCATGAACGGGATCAGATCCCTCTGGTTCTCCTCTTCAAATGGATCTCCGCCAAGAAGCGTTAATCCCTGAACATAATCCGGGACCAGACTATCCAGTACTTCCTCCCAGACTTTTTCATCAAAGACCGGACCATTTTCAAAATCCCATGTCTCCGGCTGAAAACACCCTTTGCAGTGGTTCCTGCATCCGGATACAAACAACGTAGTCCGAACGCCAAGGCCGTCTGCTATATCACAAGTTTTTATTTCTGAATAATGCATGTTTATACCTCTCATGCAAAAATGCAATGTAAAAAAATGGGACACTCCCTTTTTCAAGAGAGTGTCCTCAAATTTTACTAAATATCCGCGTGTTTTTCAAGTTTTTTACAGGTGCAGTACTCTGTCTTTGATTTCCTGTGTTCTGCCCTGATTCCAGAACTGTGTACCAATGTACCCACAGGTCCGGCGCGCTACGTTCATCTTGTCCTGGTCGCGGTTTCCACAGTTCGGGCATTCCCAAATCAGTTTGCCGCTGTCATCTGTTACGATCTGAATCTCTCCATCGTAACCACATACCTGACAATAGTCACTCTTTGTGTTCAGTTCTGCATACATGATGTTATCGTAGATATACTGCATAACTGCAACAACTGCATCCAGATTATCTTTCATATCCGGGACTTCCACGTAGCTGATAGCGCCGCCTGGGGAAAGGGTTTGGAAATCGGACTCGAATTTCAGTTTATCAAAAGCATTGATCTTTTCCGTTACATGAACATGATAGCTGTTTGTAATATAGTTCTTGTCGGTCACTCCCGGAATCACGCCAAAACGTTTCTGCAGACATTTTGCGAATTTGTATGTAGTGGACTCCAGCGGGGTTCCATACAGGGAGAAGTCCATGTTGTTTGCTTCTTTCCATTCTTTGCAGGCATCGTTCAATTTCTGCATCAATTTCAGAGCAAATTCTTTTCCGCCTTCCTGTGTATGTGAGCAGCCCTTCATGTAGTAAGTGCATTCGTACAGACCTGCATAACCCAGAGAGATGGTGGAGTATCCGCCGAATAACAGTTTGTCGATCGTCTCTCCTTTTTCAAGACGAGCCAGTGCGCCATACTGCCAAAGAATCGGAGCTGCATCACTCTTAGTTCCCATCAGACGGTCATGTCTGCACATCAGAGCACGGTAGCAAAGCTGCAGTCTTTCATCCAGGATCTCCCAGAACTTCTGCTCATCTTTTCCGGAAGAGCAGGCAACATCAACGAGGTTCAGTGTCACAACGCCCTGGTTGAAACGGCCGTAATATTTTGGTTTTCCGTTCTCGTCAATATATGGTGTCAGGAAGGAACGGCAGCCCATGCATGGATAGCAGTGGCCTTCTCCGTTTGCATCCACTTTCAGTTTCAGCATCATTTTCTCGGAGATATAATCCGGGACCATTCTCTTTGCGGTGCACTCTGCAGCAAGTCTGGTCAGATCAAAGTAGCGGGTGCCTTCGCGGACATTATCTTCTTCCAGAACATAGATCAGTTTCGGGAATGCCGGTGTGATGTACACGCCTTTTTCATTTTTGACACCTTTGATTCTCTGACGCAGCGTCTCTTCAATGATCAGCGCCAGATCGTCACGGGTTCTTCCTTCTTCTACTTCATTCAGATACATGAAGACCGTGACAAACGGAGCCTGGCCGTTCGTGGTCATCAATGTGGTCACCTGATACTGGATGGTCTGGATGCCCTGCTTGATCTCATCGCGAACTCTTTGCTCCACGATCTCATTCAGCATTTCTTCTGTATATTCCATGCCAACCTGATCAAACTGTTCTTTTGTCTTCTTATAAAGTTTCTCACGGCTCACCTGTACAAATGGTGCCAGGTGAGAAAGGGAGATGCTCTGTCCGCCATACTGATTGGATGCGATCTGTGCGACAGCCTGTGTAGCAATATTGCAGGCAGTGGAAAAGCTCTTCGGGCTTTCAATCATGGTCTCGGAAATAACCGTGCCGTTCTGCAGCATGTCTTCCAGATTGACCAGACAGCAGTTATGCATATGCTGTGCATAATAATCTGTATCATGGAAATGGATGATGCCCTTTTCATGCGCTTCCACAATATCCGTCGGGAGAAGGAACCGTTTTGTGATGTCCTTGCTGACCTCACCAGCCATATAGTCACGCTGCACAGAGTTCACGACCGGATTCTTGTTGGAGTTTTCCTGTTTTGCTTCCTCATTGCTGCAATCCAGCAGAGAAAGGATCTGTTTATCAGTGGAGTTTGCCTTACGGGCAACAGCACGTCTGTAACGATAGGTAATATAATTGCGCGCCACATTAAAAGGGTGCTGTTCCATAATATGATTCTCGACCATATCCTGGATTTCTTCCACGCTTGGTGCACGATCCATCAGAGAACATTCTTCTGTAACCGCATTCACGATCAGGTGGATCGTTAACGGTCTCATCCGCTCTGTTTCTGCGACGGAATTATTAGCTTTGATAATGGCGGCTTCTATTTTAGATGCGTCAAAAGTGACTTCTTCTCCGCTTCTCTTAATGATCTTCATGTCTTCCCAACCCTTCCTTTTTTGCGCAAACTACCCAGAAACATCGCATTCATCCTCAATTTGCAATGCTGCATTTTGCATTTTATTCTCGATAAAACAGGGGTAAAAACTCTTGTTTGCAGAAGTT
>JAZNHY010000169.1:0-11472 GCA_045577235.1 Lachnospiraceae bacterium | reverse complement strand
GATTTCATTGCCAGACCAGCAAGGAATCCGATATAACGGTTTCTGCCGAAATAATGATCTTCTGTTTTTCCGATTCTATCTTCTGTTGCGTATGGAATATAATCTTCTGCGCTGTCCATATAACGCTCGATCTCGTCCTGGACCTCGTCTTCCATTTTCTCGCCTTCACCATTCAGAAGTTTAATTCCATTGTCATAATATGGATTATGGCTTGCAGACACCATAACGCCACAGTCAAAGCCTTCATCATTTGTGATAAAGCTGACGCTTGGTGTTGTTGTGACATGCAGGAGATATGCATCTGCGCCACTGGCAGTAATGCCCGCTGCCAGCGCATTTTCAAAAGTATAAGATGACCTTCTGGTATCTTTACCGATAACGATTCTTGCACGTTCTCCATCCGGATGCTTCTGGCCGTAATACCATCCCAGATAACGACCGATCTTAAATGCATGCTCACTTCTAAGATCTTCTCCCGCCTTTCCTCTGAAGCCGTCTGTTCCAAAATACTTACCCATTATTAATACTCCTTTTTACTGCCTGTCATGCAGGCTTACTCAACTGAAATATTTTACAACTTCTCCTATATATGTGTAAATAAAAAAATGCATTAAAAATTGATTAATTTTTTATTGCAGTAATACGTTACATGTATTAATCATTCGGGTGTAAAAGTGATATAATGTTTAAAATTTGTCATACTATACTATCGAATTGTGGCTTAAAAGGAGGAAATCGAAAAGATGAAGATAATGATCGTAGGCGGAACAGGTTTTCTTGGTTACTACGCTACACAGGTTGCGCTTGACCGCGGTTATGAAGTTGGCGCATTTGCTTTGGATGACGTGAATCTGGAGGGCTGGTGGCCAAAAGATGTACCAGTCGGACATGGAGATCTGTTTCAAATGACAGAAGATGAGCTGGTACCTGTATTTGAAGGCTACGATGCGTTTATCTACTCTGTTGGTCCGGACGATCGGTATACCCCGAAAGCCCCTTCTTATGACTTTTTTCACGGACATCTGGTCGAAGATGCCTCTAAAGTATTCCGTGCAGCCAAAAGAGCCGGTGTTAAAAGAAGTGTCGTTAACAATTCTTATTTTGCTTATTTTGATCGTCTTTATCCTGAAAAGGGTCTTGCAAAATATCATCCATATATCAGAAGCCGCGTAGAACAGGCTGCTAAGCTGATTGAAGAATCCGGCGGTGGCGCAGCAAATGGCGGGATGGATGTCATGGTTTTAGAGCTTCCTTATATTTTTGGCAGTATGCCGGAGCGTATGCCTATCTGGAAAGACGTTTATATCGAACGTTTCTTCCACTACCCTGCCATCTTTTTCCCTAAGGGAGGAACATCGATGATTGCTATTCAGCATGTCGGTGAGGCGGAAATTGGTGCCCTGGAACATGGTGTTCATGCAGGTAAATATCCGGTTGCAACGGATAATCATACGTTCCGTTGGATGATCCAGGAATTTGAAAAAGGTCTCGGCATCCACAAACCGATCATTCAGCCAAGCGGCAAGATCTGTGCGATGGGTGCAAATTCCATTGCCAAAGCGGAAGCCAAGCATGGAAATGAGGCTGGTCTCAATTTAGGAAAACTAATGACGGATATCATGAGCTATGAAATCTATATCCCGGAAGATGTGATTGCCGAAAATTCCAAACTGTTAGGCTATGGTACAGATGGATTAGAAGAAGCGATTGCGAAAACAATGAAACGATGCTATCCAAATGGTTTTGGGAAAGGAAAATAATCCATATTGTCCATGGACACATTAAACACAAAAAAAGCAATTGCTTATATATTCTCCGGTACAGGAAATACATTTGCCGCCGGAGAAATGATAAAACAGGCATTATCGACATATAGCATTGATCTGGATCTTTATAAGATCACCTATGACCGGACCAATATCCCGGATCCGAATGATTATGATCTGGCTTTTTTTGCTTACCCAATTCATGCATTCAACTCTCCGCAGTTCTTTCTGCGTTTTGTAAAACAACTCCCTGTTCTGCAGCCGGAGAAGGCTCATATGCCAGCTTATATTTTCAAAACATCCGGAGAGCCGTTCCGTCCGAATAATGCCTCCAGTTTCTCGCTCTGCCGCATCCTTCGCAAAAAAGGATTTGACGCTGCCAGTGATATGCATATGCTCATGCCTTACAACATCATGTTCCGTTATCCTAAGGCCATGGCAAAGCAAATGTATATCCATACACACCATATGGCAGAAGTTTTGGCAGAAGAGGTTTCAAAGGGTGACACGGAAAAACTGTCATTTAATCCATTCACAGTCCTTTGGGCCTATCTTCTGCGTCTGCAGTGGTTTGGAGCCTGGATCAACGGGCCTTTGATCAAAGCAAAACCTGCTCTCTGCACTTCCTGTGCAAAATGTGCTAAAAGCTGTCCTGCAGGTAATATTCAGATGATACAGAAAAATGTGAAAGGCGAAGTGAAACTTCTTCCGAAGTTCCACGGAAAATGTACCATGTGTATGAATTGTGCGATGAATTGCCCGACAGCTGCCATTAATCCGGGATTCCTGACCCCATGGAAAGTGAACGGTGCATGGGACTTTGAATCGCTTATGGCGGATGATTCCATTCCTGACAACTGGACGGACAATAAGAACGCCAGGTATTTCAGATTATTCCGTAAATATTACAGAGATAATTAGTCTCCCAGCTGGCTGCTTGCCTGATACAGCAGAAAATCGTTATCATAAGAATGAAGGTCTCCGATCACGACATAAACATCGGAGATCTTATATTTTTGGATCATTTCTTTTACCGTATATCCAACCGTATCATAATCATAATAACGCGGGTCGTAATAATGTACCTGACCATAATTAGCTGTAACCATAGGCACAAATGCAAGGCCGTAGGAATCACAAATAACAAGCGCATTCCGATCGATGTTGTTGTCGCAGACAGCATAAGTCCACGGACCAGCCGGCCCTCCCAGATAGACCGTATAGCGGTCGTTTGACAAGGCATTATAATCCAGAAAATCAATCAGATGATATGAATCTACTCCATCGATTCTTCTCCATTCCAAATTAAATTTCGGGCTTAAAAGATCTAATCGGTCCGGATTATCCAGCATATACTGCGTCGGATAATCACGGTAAAGTGTTCCAAGGAATGGTTCTTCTACATCGATATTAAAATCATTCCAGTCAGCCGGTTCCTGCCCTGCCAGCTTGGCCATTTCTTTATAGACCAGATAGGTTCCAGGGACTGACCAGTGCATATCACTCCTGAAATAGACATACTCTCCCCGTTCCATTGCGGCTCCAAGGATCTCTGCAGTAGATACCGCCTGCACATTAGCCGCAGCAAGCGCGTTGATCATAGGTTCTGGTTCAGATACAAATCCCTGTTTTTTCTCAGCAGAATTATAAGTGTTTCCAACATAAGCCTGCGGAACCATTGTATACACTAATTCCCCGTCTTCCGGAAGGCAGGCGGCAATCCGGTTCAAAACGCTGGTCAATGCCAGGACGTTTGTCTTATCATACTCGTAATAATAGATGCAGTCGTCATCTACAAACAATTTGACATACAGGGAATCCGGATAGTCATCGGCGCTCGCAGGCGGTTTCTCCCGTTTGGATCCACTTTTGTTTTTGGCCTCTTCTTCCAGTTTCTTTGCCATCTCAGCCAGGTCTACTGTGCTGAGGTCATCCGAAGACAAAGCCGTATCTTTTTTATCCATGACAGCAAGAGAATCCTTATAAGATGCTGCGCTGACCATATTCCGCAAGTTGTTGCAGAAGGAAATAGCCCTCTTTCTGGACGGTGAATGATCACTCAGGAAACTCTCTGTATCCGTGCTGAATTGGCCGCTCCAGATATTTGAAAGGGTGAACCGCGGTGAGTCAGCCAGCATACGGTTCTCATCAGAATCAAATGTTCCTTTTTTGCTTGTAAAGAAAGCAAAATAGATACCCAGCGCTACAAATGCAGCCACCCAGATGCCTGCTAAAACGTAATATAATGTTTTTTTCTTCTGGTTTTTTCTTGTCTTTTTCATTTTGTGTCTTTAAAACCTGAAATACAGGAATGGATTAAAGCTGGAACTTGCGAGGAACAAAATACACAGTACCAGCAGTACAGATGCAACAACAAATTGTTCTATGGTGAAGAAAGAATTCTTTGAAAACTTAAATTCTTTCTTTTTCGTTAATTTAGCAATCACTTGCTTCCATGGTACACTGGCCGCTGCAGCGATCAACAGCAGAAGGAAGTACTGCTTCAGGCAGTAAACAGCTGTGGCATCGGCTCCGCCTGCTGCACCGATTCCAAACATCGCTCCTACTTGTCTTGCTCCATCGGCAAGTGCTTCGTGATAGAAAAATACCCAGCCTATAATGACGATCAATATTGTATAAAGCCACTGAACGATCTTAGGCAGTTTTTTCAATAATTTGCCCAGGAACAGTTTTTCAATGATCAGCAGTACTCCGTAATATAGTCCCCAGACAATGAAGTTCCAGGAAGCGCCATGCCAAAAGCCGGTCAGCATCCAGACGATAAAGATATTCAGGATCTGACGTGCTGTGGAACAGCGATTTCCGCCTAAAGGAATATAAACATAATCCCGGAAGAAGGTACTCAGGGAGATATGCCATCTGCGCCAGAAGCCAGTGATGCTTGTGGATATGTATGGATAATTGAAGTTTTCCAGAAATTTAAATCCAAACATTTTTCCCATTCCGATTGCCATATCGGAATAGCCGGAAAAATCGAAATAAATCTGGAAGGTATAGCTGATTGCTCCCAGCCAAGCAGCCAGGACAGTGATGTTTTTATCCAAAGTCAAAGTAGACAAGATCTCGCCGCACAGATTTGCGATCAGGACCTTTTTTGAAAGACCAATGATAAACCGGAACAGACCTGCAAAAAAGTCTTCGATACGGACGGTACGTTCGTCCAGATAAGGCTCAATATAGGTATAATTAACAATTGGTCCGGCAATCAGCTGCGGGAAGAAACTGATATATAAAGCAAGTTTCAAAATACTGGTCTGAACCGGGACTCTTCCCATATACACATCAACCGTATAGGTAATGATCTGGAAAGTATAGAAAGAAATACCGATTGGAAGGATCTGTGCCGGAATTGCTTTTGCAGGAATATGGAACAGATTAATAAAGGTATTTCCAAGGAATGCAAAATACTTGAACCAGAAAAGAAAGCCGACGCTAATGCCGACACCCAGGATCATAAATAAGAGTTTTAAGCCCTTTTGTCTTCTACGCTCTGCACGGGCCATCATAAGACCTGCCATGTAGTTGACAATGATCGAAAGTATCATCATCAAAACAAATTTCGGTTCTCCCCAGGCATAGAAAAGAAGGGACATGACCAGCAGCACGCAGTTGCGCCATACTTTATCTTTTCGGATAAAATACAGAATGATCGTAATCGGAAGGAAAAACGCTATGAAAGTGAAAGATGAAAAAACCATTGTTGTTAATGCCCTTTACGTTTTCTTTAGAATACTGATACGATCCACGGAATACCGTAGGTAATAAAACTCATAATTGCTGCAGCCAGAATGATACCGATTCCGATTGCAGGTGCGGATTTTTTGATTGGCATACGCAAAAGCGAGGCTAATAGTGCACCCGTCCATCCGCCTGTTCCTGGAAGCGGGATTCCTACAAAAAGGACAAGACCCCAGAATCCCCACCTGTCGATCCTGTCTCTCTTTTTCAGCGTCTTAGTCTCCAGCCAATTTACAAAACGTCCTGTCGTTTTATATTTTTTCATCCATTTAAAGATCTTTTCGATCAATAAAAGAATAAACGGGATCGGGATGATATTGCCGATCATGCAGATAATAAGTGCTTTCCAGTAAGGAACCTGAAGAAGGGCTGCTGCTATTAAGCCACCTCGCAGTTCCAGGATTGGAAACAGGGAAATGATAAAGATAACCAGCTCGTGATTCCACGAAGCAAAGGTCACAGCTATCCAATCAATTATTCTCGTCATCTATAGCTCCCCTTATTAAAGTCCTAAGTATTGTTTCACGGTATGTTCCATCTGATTGATCTCACAGACATGATCATGCATGATCTGCGCGTCCATGATCTCTTTTACAGCAGGAGGAATAGGAACACCGGAAAGGTCCTCCAGTTCTTTGATCACTACGAAATCATCCGGGTCACTCTCCGTGCCTCGGATAGCATTCATAACACTTCGTGAGAATTTATATGGGCTGGCAGTAGATACAATGACCGTAGGGGTCTGATCATTTGTTTCTGCCACATATTTTTGATAAACACAATTAGCTACCCCGGTATGGGTATCTGTCACATAACCAGTCTTTTCAAAGGTATCACGGATGCAAGCTGCATTCTCATCTTCAGTCGCAAATCCACCTTCAAAAACGGAAAGCTGTTTTTGTTCCTCTTCCGTGATCGTATACTCCCCTTTTTCAGACAACTCACTCATAAGTTTTCTACATTCGTCTTCCTGTTCTCCCGTGATCTGATAGATCAAACGCTCCAGATTACTGGAAATAAGGATATCCATGGATGGCGAACTGGTAAGGATAAAGTCTCTCTTTCGGTCATATTTTCCGCTATGGAAGAAATCAAAGAGGACTTTATTATCATTGGAAGCACAGATCAGTTTCCGTACCGGAAGTCCCATCTGCTTTGCATAATAACCTGCAAGAATGTTTCCAAAGTTTCCGGTAGGGACAACGAAATTGATCTCCTCTCCGGCTTTGATCGCCTGCTCTTTGACCAGTCTGGAATAAGCCCAGACATAGTACGCGATCTGTGGCACCAGACGTCCGATATTAATAGAATTAGCCGATGAGAAAAGGAATCCGTTTTCTTTTAGTTCTTTTTTCAGGGCTTCATCATTGAACATCTTTTTTACACCGGTCTGTGCATCATCAAAATTACCATGCACACCGGCAACGAATGTATTTGATCCTTTCTGCGTGATCATCTGCAATTCCTGAATATGGCTGACGCCGCCCTTTGGATAAAATACGATAATGCGCGTATGAGGAACATCAGCAAATCCTGCCAAAGCAGCCTTGCCGGTATCTCCGGAAGTTGCTGTCAAAATAACTATATCTTCCGTGATCTGGTTTTTCTTTGCAGCTGTTGTTAAAAGATGCGGAAGAATAGACAATGCCATATCTTTAAAGGCGATCGTAGCACCATGGAATAACTCCATCATATATGCATTGCCAACCTTACGGACCGGAGCAATTTCCGAACAATCAAACTTGGAATCATAAGCACTGTCAATGCATTGCTTTAATTCCTGGTCGGTAAAATCGGTTAGCATCAGATGAAGAACCTCAAATGCGACTTCCTGATAATGCATCTGAGAAAGCTTTTCAAAAGAAGTTTCCAGTTTTGGAATATAATTCGGAACAAACAAACCTCCATCATCAGCAAGCCCTTTTAAAATGGCCTGTGAGCTGGTGATCAGAGTTCCGTCTCCACGTGTACTTTTATATAATACTTCCATGTTTTTATCCTCGTATTATTCGTGATGATGTTCAGGGGCTGCACATTCACTATCAATTCCCAAAAGAATCTCCAGTCCGTGTTTTAATGGTTTTATGACAGCTTCCAGATTCTCAACCGCTGCTTTAGGACTACCAGGGAGAGCGATCAGGATACTATTATCTAAAATTCCGGCACATGCTCTGGAGAGCCAGGCACGGTCTGTGATTTTGCTGCTTGCGTACCGCATAGCTTCTCCAAATCCCGGGATCATGCGCTGGCAGACTGCCTGCAGCGCTTCAGGTGTTACATCCCGTTTTGAGAATCCGGTTCCGCCTGTTGATACGATCAAAGCAACACCCTGTCCGGCTAATTCTCGGAATTTCGTCATGATTTCTTCTTTTTCATCCGGAATGATCGTTGTATAAATCACCTCGTATCCGTTCTCCTGCAGAAATTGACTAACCGCCGGTCCAGATTTATCTTCTCTTAGTCCCTGACTCCCTTTATCACTGATTGTTAAAACAGCTGCCTGATACATACTCTCACCTCATATAATAACCAAAATCTTCAAAAAATCGTTTTGCATGGTTACCCTGCAAAAACTGCATCAACACTTTGGCTTCCTTCCGATTCTCAGAATCATTAAGCAAAGAAACATAAACGGAAACTGTCGGACCAGAAGCATCAAACACCTTCAGCGTTTGGATATTTTTTTCATCAATGGTATTTGTGAATGCACAGATACCTATCTGCACAGTGCTATTACGAACAGCCTCCAACAAAGCGTCTTTAGAATCAAAAAACTGGACCTTACCAATTGGATACAGCAGGTCAAATACCTGCCCATCCTGATTCAGAATGTCTCTGGCACATTGACCTTCTTTTTGTTCCAGAGAAAGAACGCCAACAGTCGGAATGATGTCAGAAATCCACAATCCCGCATATTGATCATTCCATTCTTCCTGCCAGTCTTCTTCTGTTGTCACTTCCCATAAAGCATCCGTATAACGGCTGTACCCTTCCATCTCTTCATCCGTATTCTCCGTTTGATAAAAGAGAATCTCTGAAGTAAGCGGTAAAGCTGGATGGCTGCTGGCTGTGATCATTGCTAAAGGACTTTTCAGAAGATCAATTGTTTTTTTTGTTGTGACTGCGCCATCTTCTTCCAACATCTGCAAAAGCTCCTCCGACGATGTGAACAGTAAATCACAATTTTCACCGGTTCTGATTTTTTCCAGCAGATTCTCCGGTGTATCAAATAGATATTGAATTTCATATCCTTTTCCATCTGTTACCAGAAACTTATCACCAACCAGGGGCAGTTTCTTATCCAGTGAAGTATCTGCATATACTTGCAAAATAACTTTATTTGTTTGCGTTCCCTGACAAGCACACAAAGTAATCATGCAGGCAAGGCACAGCATAACCAGAAAAGAAATATTCCGTTTTACGTATTTGACTGTCCTTTGTTTCATTACAAAAAGCCGTTCACATACTTCGAAGATTTTAACACGATTTATATAGTTGAATCAACAAGAGGATTTATACAAAAAGAGCCTTCCGGATCAGGAAGGCTCCACATCAATTATATGAACTAGTATTCCTTAATTGACGATAACATCCGTGAATTTTGCTTTCGAGTACATCTGTGCCAACAGATAATCACAGCGTTGTTTTGTGGTTCCTTCATGAGGTACATCAATATCCATACTGCTGGCAAAATCATCAATCATATCGTCCGTCAAAAGAGAGGCTGCCTGCTGAACGATTTCTATTTTCTCATTGAGGTATTTCGTGTCAAAGAAATCATTATAATAGGAGAAAGAAACCGGCTCCTGCATCAGCTCCGTTTGAGCTTTCATGGAATAGTTCTTGATCGTTTGCTTGCCATGCCCCTTAAAAGCAGGTTCAACAGCAGTTCCCATATTATCCTTTATTGCAAGGATAAATTCTTCTGTATTAAGTACCGTTGGCTCAGGAAATGTTGTGATGTTAGCAAGATCCTTTGTCATTTTTCCGGATTCGATTGTCTTTTTCGTTGCCCACATGAGGCGCTCACCAAAATCAATTAAACTCTGATTGTTATCCAGTTGTCCTCTCTTCTTTAAAGCTCCTGCCCAGGCAAAGATGGTTGCGACAGAGTTTGTAGAGGTTTCTTCTCCTTTTTGATACTTGTAAAAATGTCTTTGTACAGTTCCATGTGCTGCTTCATATTCATAGCAGCCATCAGGAGAAACCAGAACCGATGTCATCATGGCAAGTGCGCCAAAAGCAGAGGCAACCATATCGCTCATGACATCTCCATCATAGTTTTTTAAAGCCCAGATAAAACCGCCTTCGCTCCGCATTACACGAGCAACTGCATCATCAATTAAAGTGTAAAAATAAGAAATCCCTGCTTCTTCAAATTGTGCTTTATATTCCTGATTAAAAATAGATTCAAATGTTTCCTTAAACAATTGATCATATATTTTGGAAATAGTATCTTTTGCAGAGAACCATAGATCCTGTTTTGTATCCAGAGCATAGTTGAAGCAGCTTCTGGCAAACTTTTCAATTGATTCTTTTGTGTTGTACTGACATTGAACAATACCTGGTCCATTAAATGTGAAAATGGTTTTCCTATCATAGTTTCTGCTTTGATCTTCAAAAAGAAATTCAGCCTTTCCTGCTGATTGAATTCCGGATTCTGTTGCACTGTATAAATCCCCATATGCATGTCTGGCAATAGTAATTGGCCCAGTCCAGTTACGTACACAAGGAGTGATGCAGTTAACTAAAATCGGACAACGGAAAACCGTACCATCCAGTCTGGAACGGATAGTTCCATTAGGACTTTTATACATACGATGGAGATGATACTCCTGCATACGAAAATCATTCGGCGTTATTGTGGCGCATTTAACGCCAACTTTATACATCTTAATCGCATCAGCAGCATCAATAGTAACCTGATCATCTGTATGATCACGATTTTCAATTCCCAAATCGAAATAAACAGTTTTTAAATTCACAAAAGGATGAATGAGTTCTCTTTTAACCAGTTCCCAAATGATTCTGGTCATCTCATCACCATCAATTTCAACGATTGGATTGTCCATATCAACCTTGTAAAAAGTATCTTGTGAAGAAAATTGTGTAATTATTTCATCATTACTTGGATTCATAATTTCAATTTCGAAATCCTGATCATTCACAAGTTTTTGTTCTACTTGTGTATCCAATTCTTCTTGTGTGTTTGACGATTTGGATAAAAAATCTTGTTTACGTCCGGTAATAGAGCTTCCGGCAATTCCCAGCAAAGATCCTAAATTACCATTTTCATCCAGGAAATCTTCTTTAATTTCCCAAACACCGTTTTGAACTTTGTGAATTAAATCACATTGCTGTAATTTTTTCATAATTTTAGCAATTGTGGTTTCACTACACTTCACATCTTTAGCGATTTTCTTATATGTTCCGATAAAAATGTTGGTTTCCGGATCACAATGATTCAAAATGTACAAGAAGATCTCAACTTGCTTATTTTCCTTTACGCCAAATATATTGACAAAATCGTTTAAAGCTTTATTCCCCTGGTTCTTATCAGCCATTTGCAGCCTCCTGGTTTTCGCTTTATAAAAGCGTAGTTTTAAAAAAATCCGATCAAATAATAACACTTAATATAATAAGAAGATTTTAATCGAAACAGACTCAAAAGTCAATAAGGAAAATCCAATTAATAAAGGAAAAACAAATAAAAATGAAGTAAAAATTAAAGTAAAGTAAAATATGAAACAATCTGATAGAATAGGTTTTTATAATTGATACCGCTCTTCTATGCTAATTTGCCTTTGAAATCTGACACTGTTAAACAACATCAATCTTTGAGATGACTCCAGAATCAAAAAAATAAAATATATACTATATCTTTAGATAGTAAATTTTATTATAAGGTATTACAAATATATGTTAAAAAAATAACAAAAAATAATAG
>JAZNHY010000168.1:0-3586 GCA_045577235.1 Lachnospiraceae bacterium | reverse complement strand
CTAAATTTGCGAATATTAAGCACAAAAAAGAAAAAAATGATGCAGCAAAAGGTAAGATGTTTACCATTATCGGAAAGGAAATTGCGATTGCTGTAAAGGAAGGCGGACCGGATCCTTCCAACAACTCCAAACTTCGTGATGTGATCGCAAAAGCAAAAGCAAACAACATGCCGAATGATACCATTGAAAGAGGTATTAAAAAGGCTGCAGGAGATGCCAATTCCGTTAATTATGAAGTAATGACCTATGAAGGCTACGGCCCTTCCGGCATTGCTATTATTGTAGATACACTGACCGATAATAAAAACCGTACAGCTGCTAACGTAAAACATGCTTTTTCCAAGGGAAATGGCAATATCGGCACACCGGGCTGTGTGTCCTATATGTTTGATAAAAAGGGACAGATCATTATCGACAGAGAAGAAGTCTCCATGGATCCTGATGAATTAATGATGACTGCTCTGGATGCTGGCGCTGAGGATTTTGTGGAAGAAGAGGACTCTTTCACCATCCTGACATCCCCGGATGATTTCAGTCAGGTCCGTGAAGCTCTGGAAGCTGCCGGAATCCCAATGGTGGAAGCACAGGTGGAAATGATCCCGCAGACATATGTGGATCTGACAGACGAAGAAGACATCAAGAATCTGACCCGTATCCTGGATATGCTGGATGATGATGACGATGTTCAGGAAGTTTACCATAACTGGAATGAATAATCACAGACTCGTTAAATAAGATGAAGAAGCATATGATCGTGGGCGTAGAGCCAGGCTCCATCGCCCACGAATTATCTATAGAACCGGGCGATCATCTCCTGACAGTGAATCAAGAACCTGTCAGGGATGTTTTTGATTATCAGTTTTTTGTTACTGAAGAGTATCTGACACTGGAAATCGAAAAAAAGAACGGTGATATTGAAGAAATAGAGATCGAAAAAGATCCGGGTGAAGATCTGGGTCTCTTATTTGCTTCTGATCTGATGGATGAGTACCGTTCCTGTGCAAATCGTTGTATTTTCTGCTTTATTGATCAAATGCCCCCGGGGATGCGCAATACGCTTTATTTCAAAGATGATGATTCTCGCCTTTCTTTTCTTCAGGGTAATTATGTGACATTGACGAACATGAAAGAGGAGGATGTCGACCGTATCATCCGGTATCATATGGAGCCGATCAATATTTCCATTCATACGACTAATCCGGATCTCCGCTGCCAGATGCTGCAAAACCGTTTTGCGGGCAAGGCACTTGCTTATCTTGACCGTTTATATGAGGCTGGCATTACGATGAACGGGCAGATCGTCCTTTGTAAGGGAGTAAATGACGGAAAAGAACTGGAAAAAACGCTTTCGGATCTTTCCAAATACGTCCCTGTCATGGAATCCGTCTCGATCGTTCCAGTTGGTCTGACCAAATATCGGGATAATCTATTCCCGTTGGAACCTTTTTCTAAAAAAGATGCGGAAAATGTCATAAAAACGGTAGAAAAATTTCAGAATTCTATATATAATAAATCATTAACTCATTTCGTTCACGCGAGTGATGAGTTTTATCTGCTTGCAGAAGCGCCGCTGCCGGAGGAAGAACGCTATGACGGCTATCTTCAACTGGAAAACGGTGTTGGTATGTTACGTCTGCTGAAAGAGGAGTTCCAGGAGGCATTAGAAGCGATAAATACAGATCTTTCTATGGACAGATCCTTTTCTATCGCGACAGGTGCCCTGGCTTATCCGTATGTAAAAGAATTGACGGAACAGGCGTGCAAAAGAATGCCAAATAGCAGGATCGATTTTCGTGTGTTTGAGATCAAAAATCACTTTTTCGGGGAGTCGATCACTGTTTCCGGTCTGATCTGCGGGCAGGATATCTTAACGCAGCTGAAAGGAAAAGAGTTAGGAAAAGAACTCCTCCTTCCAGTTAATATGTTCCGCTCCGGAGAAGAATACTTTCTGGATGATGTAACAAAGGCGGATCTGGAACGGGAACTGAAAGTAAAAGTGACGATTGTGCCTAGAGACGGCGAAGCACTGCTTCGGGCGATCATGGGGCTGGAAAATACAGATTTTAGGAGACAGATATATGAGCAAGCCGATCGTGGCGATCGTGGGCAGGCCTAATGTAGGAAAATCTACATTGTTCAATGCACTGGCCGGCCGGAATATTGCCATCGTTAAAGATACGCCGGGAGTGACCCGAGACCGGATCTATGCAGATGTTTCCTGGCTTGATATGGATTTTACCCTGATCGATACCGGCGGGATTGAGCCGGACAGCAGCGATGTGATCCTTTCTCAAATGAGAGCGCAGGCACAGATCGCAATTGACACGGCAGATGTCATTATCTTTATCACGGATGTCAGACAGGGGCTTGTTGATGCGGATGATAAAGTTGCCGATATGCTTAGACGGTCCCATAAACCAATCGTTCTGGTCGTCAATAAAGTTGATAACATGGCAAAATATCTGCCGGATGTCTATGAGTTTTACAATTTGGGATTAGGTGACCCTATCCCTATCTCCGCTGCTAATAAGCTGGGATTCGGAGATATGCTGGATGATGTGACCCGCCATTTTGACCGGTCTTACCTGGAAGAAGAGGAAGACGAACGTCCGAGAATAGCCATCATCGGAAAACCAAATGTCGGAAAATCATCCATGATCAATGCTTTATTAGGCGAAAACAGAGTACTAGTATCAGATATTCCAGGGACAACACGTGACGCGATCGATACGATCATTGAATATGATGGAAAGGAATATGTGTTTATCGATACAGCCGGACTCAGACGGAAATCCAGGATCAAAGAAGAACTGGAACGTTATTCCATTGTCCGTGCAGTAGCTGCAGTTGAAAAGGCTGATGTTGTTATTGTTGTAATATCTGCAGAAGAAGGTATTACAGAACAGGATGCCAAAATTGCGGGAATCGCACACGAACGTGGAAAAGGCATCATCATCGCTGTCAATAAATGGGATGCCATCGAAAAAGATGATAAAACGATCTATCGTTTTTCTGATAAAGTGCGCCAGGTACTTTCATTCATGCCTTATGCCAGACTTTTGTTTGTATCTGCAAAGACTGGTCAGAGGATGGAAAAACTGTTTGAATTGATCGATGTGGTTGTCGAGAATCATTCCCGCAGGATCCAGACTGGTGTACTGAATGAAATCATCACGGAAGCGACGGCGCTGAACCAGCCGCCTTCTGATAAGGGAAAACGGTTAAAGATCTTTTATACAACGCAGGTTGCGGTAAAACCGCCGACATTTGTTGTTTTTGTAAATGATAAGGAACTAATGCATTTTTCTTATCTTCGATACCTGGAGAATAAGATCCGGGAAGCTTTTGGTTTTGAAGGGACACCTCTTAAGTTCTTTGTACGGGAGAGAAAAGAGAGGGAGTAAATAGACTAATAATTTTGCTCGGGGGAATTATAAAAATGCCGTTAACACCGTTTTTTACACCAGAACGAATATTTTTACTGTACTGCCTTGTCGGAGGTTTTATAATCGGGCAGCTTCAGTTTTCGTTTTTCTTTTCAAAATTAAAGAAAAAAGATCTTCGTCATCATGGCACGGGAGAGTAT
>JAZNHY010000167.1:0-5450 GCA_045577235.1 Lachnospiraceae bacterium | reverse complement strand
TCGCTGGAGGAGATGAAAAAGATCCCGGAGGCAGATCTGAATATTGTTTTGTATCCGGAGATGGGACTTTCCGGGGCAAAGTGGCTGCAGCAGAATCTGAACATGCCATATTATGTGTGTGAGGTGCCGCCGATCGGCTTTGATGCGACGCTGTCATTCGCAGAAGAGGTATCACAGCTTCTGAAAACGGAATGCAGCAAAGTGAAAGAGAAGATCGAGGTTGCCCGTGCGAAAGCCTGGTACAGCATCAGCGGCATCTATAATGCCAGCGGCAAACCGGATGGAACGATCTTTACAGTCAAAACGTTCCCGTCGCAGGAGAAGGGGATCGCCCAGTTTTTATCGAATTATCTGGGCATGATCGAAGATAGATCAGACATTGCCAAAACAAAAGCAGAAATCGTGTTCTCCGATGCAAATATCATTTCCGAGCTGATGCTTCGGAATAAAGAGTTCTGCGGGATAGAGATTGCCAATCCGACGATGGGTTATGTGGATGTGATCCCGAAAACGCTTTTAGGAGTTAACGGCGGTCTGTTTTTGACTGAACAGGTGCTGAACAGTTTTATGACAAGAATCATTTAAGAAGTACAGTAAAGGCCAGCTAGTGAGCCGGCCTTTTTTCATGCAGGAAAAATATGTTGCCTCCTGCGATACGTGTTATAATTAATGCGAATTAATCATTAATAAAGGAGAAGGTATTATGGAATTAATGAAAAGATGGTATCGGAAATTTGTACTGGATGTTCCGGAGGAGGACGTAAAAGCAGCTATCGCGGCTACAACGGATCCTGAGAAATATGCAAAGGGCGGCCCGCTGGTTGGACCATATACCCCAGAGGATTCTGATGATTTGACCGGAAAGGTTCTGACTTTCCGTGGTGATGCAGGCGTCTTTGTTTTCAATTTTAAAGAGATCAATAAAGTGGGATTTAAAGACGGAGAGAAAGATGAAGTGGACTGCTATGCGCAGGTGAAGACGATGGATGGGGAAGTTTATCTTGTGAACTTCCTGGTGCCGGGTTATGAATGGGCAAAGCAGATCACGCTGATCGCTGACATGAAGAGCGGATGCGGAACCATTGTTGACGCACACTTTGGAACAGAGAATTCCAATATCGATGTGGCGCGGGACTTCTATTTTGGCCGCTTTGATGGTGACTTTGCAGGAGGCGAACTGCATGGCTTTACAAATGAGCTGATTGGTACTGCGATCGAGTGGGATTATGGTCCGCAGATCCGGATGAAGATCCGCCACATGTATACCTCCAACCTGTTCTATACCTATGGCGCAGCTGCACCGAATGGCGCGTGGATGGCAACCAACCCGGCAAACTATGTGAAGATCCGCGATGACATCTTCCTGTTCACCTTTATTGAAGAGCGGCAGGCCGGACTGCAGGGTCTGTTCCTGATTGACCTGAAAAATCTGCACGATGTCGGATGCTTCTTTGGCGTCAGCAAGGACCATATGTCCAGCTCCTGCTTTGGCGCTATAGGAACAAAGGCAGATATTACAATGACCTTTTAAAAAGAATAGAGCAGATAAAAACAGGCGGGATCATTTGATCCCGCCGTTTTTTGTTATTGGTCATCGGTTTTTTGATCCCGATGTTTTTAGCTTAGAGGCTCTGCTCGGTACGTGTGATGAAGTCGTCCTGCGTCTTCTTATCCAGAGAAACGAAGTAGGTGGAGAATCCTGCGATACGGACGATCAGATCCTGGTAATCTTCCGGTTTCTCCTGTGCCTTATGCAGATCTTCTGTACCGACAACGTTGAACTGAACCTGCATGCCGCCTAACTTGAAGTAGGTGTTGATCAGCGCTTTCAGTTTTGCCGCGCCTTCATCGCCAGCTACGCTGCCAGGGCTGAAGCGGATGTTCAGCTGGTCGCCGTTGGTCAGTTCTTTATGCGGCAGTTTTGCTGCAGAACGAAGGTAAGCTGTCGGGCCGTTTTTATCGAAGCCCTGACGGGAACTGATAGCATCTGCTAAAGGCTCGCCGTTCTTACGTCCGTCCGGAGTAGCCAGTGTCATTGCACCATAGTACATATGAGCTGTCATTGTGAAAGTACCGCCAGAGTAATGTCCACGTGGACCGGTTGCATTTGTGCAGCCTTTTGCAAACAGACCAAGTACCCAGCTTGCCAGTTCATCGACCTCATCGTTGTCATTGCCATAATGCGGCACATCGTTGATGATGGTTTGGCGGAGATCTTCATAGCCTTCCCAGTTAGCCTGGAGAGCATCAAACATCTCTTTCGTGGAGACGGTCTTGTCATCGAAGCAGAGTTTCTTGATGGCCATCATACCGTCTGCAATGTTAGCTGTACCAACAGCTGTGATACCTGTACGGTTGTATTTTGCACCGCCATGGTTGACATCTTTGCCGCTTTCCATGCAGCCTTCCATCAGAGCAGATGCAGCGATGCATGGGAAGTAGTGACCGTACATTAATTCAAACATGTTGCTGAAGGAGACGTTCCAGTTCAAGAGGTAGTTCAGTTCAGCCTCATAGTTTGCTTTGAACTCATCAAAGGTTTCGCACTCGTAAAGTTTCTTGCATGGCAGAGCCATTTTTCCGGTTGTCGGATTGATACCGCCGTTGATGGTGCAGAGCAGAACGTTGACCGTGTTCCACATACTCTCGGAACCGGTGGTGCCTGCTGCAGTCCATTCGTTTCCAGTGCCGCCCGGCTCAACACAGCCGACGATAGAGTAGTCAGCAGCATCTTCTAATGAGAAGCCGTGGCTCATCATCTGCGGAATGATGACCTCGTCATTCTGGATCTGCGGGATACCGCCGCTCAGTTTACAGGACTCAATACCAAGACGCCAGATCTCGTCCGGTGTGCCCGGATGGACGCGCAGTGCGCAGGTTGGATCCGGGAAGTGCATACGGCCGTAAGTATGCAGGAAGAGTGCGGTTGCCTCGTTGCTTGCATCCGAACCATCTGCATTACGTCCGCCCAGGGTAAGTGCGAGTCCGCTGGTCGGTGTCAGGCCGTTGTAGATCATAGAGTAAATGTTCTTGCCGGCTTTGCGCATATCGATGATGCCCTTATTAGTTACCGGCATACCCGGAAGAACGATGATATCGCTCAGGCGAAGGATGAAGGCATCAGTGTATTCCTGAGCCTGCTCCATGGTGAGCTTGCCTTCTTCCAGTTCTTTGTGAAGAAGATGTCCGACGTAGTTATCAATACGTCCCATGCTCTGGCCGTGCTGCTGTGCATCGGTGGAGAGCATGATCTGATAAAGGATCGCTGCCTGCAGGCCTTCCCAGTAGGTGCGTGCCGGATGCTCCATGATCCAGTCCAGACCGTCTGCCATCATGAGCAGCTCTTTCTTGCGTGCTTCATCCTGTACGGTTTCTGCTTTCTCGCGGGCTGCTTTTGCATAGCCTTTGCTCATTGTCATGGCTGCATCACAGACACGGATCACTGCGTGATAGAACAGGAAGGTGTAAGCCTGATCATCAAAGATCTTTCCGTTCATTTCGTTGATCTTCTGCTGTGCTTCTTCTTTGACTGCGGCAAAACCGGTGTTGATCGCTTTGCGGAAGTTGCCAACGTAATGTCCCTGCGGACGGCTGCAGATGCCGCGATAGCCCGGACGTCCCGGACAGGAAGCTGCAAACATACCGTTGCCGGTTGCTTCCCAGATCTCATCGGTCATAATGCCTTCTGCCATCTTGTTGATGGTTTTGTCTTTCCAGTACTCATAAGCTTCTTTGAAGATATCGCGGTCTGCATCGCTCATGTAGACGGAATCGCCGCTCTGCCAGGCTTCTTTGAAGTTTTCTTCATCGTCCACAACACCTGGGATCCAGCCGACACCCCATTCTACATAAGGGGACATGGTACGCTGATCTGGTCCCGGACCGCCGGCAAAGATATCGTCATCAAAGATATTGTAAGCACGGTTCTGTGCCCAGTAGAGCAGAGCACCGGCCCGCTTCATCAGCGGATATTCGTTTTCATGTGCTTTGTAATACTCGGTGTATAAGCGTGTACGCTCCGAGTTGATCGTCATATACTTTCCGCCTGTAAACGCATCACGTTTTGCGCGGATCGCTTTGATACGGTCACTGATTGGGGCAAACTCAAACATGTTTTCTTCTCCTTTAATAAAATATCTATTGATTTTTGGCCATTTTTTTCTAAGTATATTCTAACAGGTAGAATCTTTTTTTACAATATTATATAATGTGAAAAAATGATGAATGAGACAGGAGAAAACTGCCCATGTTAACAGGCAAGATTTACGATATTCAGGGCTTTTCTGTACAGGATGGACCGGGCATCCGGACAACCGTATTTTTGAAGGGATGTCCTCTGCGCTGCCCTTGGTGCCACAGCCCGGAGGGGATTGAGTTTCCAACAGAGCTTAACTGGATGAGCAACCGGTGTCTGGGAACGGATGCCTGCGGTGAGTGCCTTTCCGTCTGCCCGAAAGGCGCCATTACCATAGGGCCGGAGACCACAGACATTGCCGGCAATCCGATCCGCTTCCCGCAGGTAGATAAAACCATCTGCGATGACTGCGGTGCATGTGCGAAAGCCTGCAAGGCCACAGCCCTTTATATGTGCGGAACAGATACAACAGTGGAGGAAGTCATGCACCGGTTAAAACGCGATCAGCCGTTCTTTGAAGAATCTGGCGGCGGCGTGACTATTTCCGGCGGAGAGTGTCTGTGCCAGCCAGCCTTTACGCTGGAACTGTTAAAGCAGTGCAAAGAGGCAGGCATGCATACTGCGGTGGATACGACCGGTTTTGTAAAGTGGGAAGTAATTGAGCAGGTGATGCCGTATACGGACCTGTTCTTATATGATCTGAAGTGCATGGATTCCGCGCTGCATAAACAGGTCATCGGCGTGCCAAACGAATTAATACTGGAGAACTGCAAGAAGATAGCGGAGCATGGCGGCAAGCTGCGCATCCGCATCCCGACCATTCCATTGTTCAACGACAGTAAGGAACACTTTGACAAGTATGGGGAATTCCTGCAGCCTATCAAAGACTCGCTCGAAGTCATTCAGCTCCTGCCGTATCACAAGATGGGGATCAGCAAGCATGAGCGGCTGATGAAAAAAGAGAAGATCTTTGTGGCGGAGCCGCCGTCAGATGCACTGATGGAAGAACGGAAAGAGCAGCTGTTAGCTTACGGCCTTCCGGTGCAGATTCATTAGCAGATGGAGAAGATCCCATAATGAGTTACAAAAAGTAAGAGGAACTCGGATGAGTTCCTCTTTTTTGTTGTTAGGCAAGGCCTGACAAAAAACCACCTGCTATGCAGGTGGAATCAGACAGCTTTAGCTTCAAGCAAAAACCTCCAATGGTACAATAAGTGTAGGTTCGCCAACCGCACTCAATTGAATCAAAGGAGGTGCCCAAATGGACAAAAACAGTTTAGCACACACAAAGTGGGAATGTAAGTATCACATCGTG
>JAZNHY010000166.1:0-3424 GCA_045577235.1 Lachnospiraceae bacterium | reverse complement strand
CGTTCAGATCTTTTCCGCTGGTCATCGGCACGCCCGGATAGTTGGCAATCTTTTCTGATTTTTCGATCTTTTCGCTCAGTTCTTTAGAGCCGAACCAGACGATCTCTTTGTTGTGTAATTTTAGTGTTAAAGCTGCGGATAAACCGGCAGGACCGGATCCGATAATTGCGACATCGTACATAATATCTCCTTTATTGATTGCGTTTTGCTGTTGTGTGCTTATGCTTCAATGGTATATTTTTTTCCGAAGGCGGCTGCATTTGCCAGCTGATCGCGGAAATCTCTGGCAGATGCATGGAAGTGTTCTTTCTCCACAGGAATGCCTTTTTCTTCACAGATCTTCTTAAGAGCTTTGATGGTTCTTAGCGACCAGTTGGAAGTACCAAAGACAACGACCTTTTTCACTTTGTCAGAAGTCAGAGCGTTGGCGTAGGCCTTCAGCTGAGGTGCCAGAATATTGGCATAAGGTGCACCGCCTAAAAATAAGACATCCACTTCTTCTTTCAGCTGAGGTTCATCGGTAACGGAAATAGCTTCAACGCCGGCACCTTTGGCAATGGCATCGGCAATCACTTTTGTATGACCGGATTTGGAATAGTAACGAACTGCGTTTTTCATTTTATTTCTCCTCTGTTGATAATGATAAGGTTTTCTTTGTGTTGTTAAAGCCTGCATGCACAGAGGTGATCGAATTAGAGTTAGGGCAGGCAAACACTATGTAAAGTATGTTGCCTGTTGGCAGATTTGTCAATCGCGGTTTCTATTTTGGCGACATCATGTCATGGACTTGCAGCAATCCAGTTGTGCGTCTACGTCATCGTCCCCCAGCGCGGGGGCATCTTGCCGAACAGGAGCGTCTTTGATACTATGGAAACGTAGAAAGTGTTAGGGAGGATAATCAAATGCAGTATCGGATATTAGGAAAAGGCGGGATCAATGTTTCTGCCATTGCCTACGGCGGCATTGTTTCCACCGGGGAAACGCAGGAAGATTCCGACCGTTATGTAAAGTGGGCACTGGATCAGGGCATCAATTATTTTGATGTGGCACCAACCTATGGAGATGCGCAGTTAAAACTGGGGAATTCGCTGATCCCATACCGGGAGCAGATCATCCTGGCCTGCAAAACCAAAGCCAGAATGGCTAAAGAAGCAAAAGAACTGTTTGAAGAATCCCGTCAGCTGCTCCATACTGGTTATTTTGACAATTATCAGCTGCATGAAGTTTCTTCCATGAAGGATGTGGAGATCGCGTTTGGTCCGGACGGCATCATGCAGATGCTTCCGGAACTGAAGGATAAAGGCCTGATCAAAAACATCGGCATCACGGCACACAGTGAAGAGGCCGCGATCAGCGCTATCGAACAGTTTGACTTTGATACGGTCCTGTTCCCGTTTAACTGGATGATGCATATGGGACATAACATGGGCGGCCGTCTGATCAAGGTGGCCCGGGAAAAGAACATGGGCGTTCTCTGCATGAAATCCTTTGTGGAGCGGAAATGGATCAGCGAGGATGAGCCGGCCAGAAAGCGGTATCCGAAATCCTGGTGCAAGCCGATCGATATAGAAGAAGAGGCATTTGCCATGGCGGCTATGCGTTATGCATTGTCCCTTGGCGTGGATGCATTGATCCCGCCGGGAAATTTTGAGAGCTTTTCCTTTATGGTAAACCATATCGAAGAAGCGTTGAGCCAGCCGCTTTCCAAAGAGGAAGAAGACCTTCTCCGCGTAAAATTAGAAGAGCGGAAGGGGTTAGAGTTTTTTGAGGTATAACCATGCGTTTAAAACTGATCGCCTGTAAGGTGCTTTTTCGGGAGTTCTCTTACATTTGCAGCACATCCGATAATATCGTAGACATCACCTGGATCCAGCAGGGCAAACATGTCTATCCGGAGCAGCTTCACGACCTGCTGCAGCAGGAGATCGATCTGATCGAAACAGGAGAAGATGTCCATACCAATAAAGTGAGTCAGGCCGGTGAGAATGATGAGGGGATGGCAGAAGACTTTGATGCGATCCTTTTGGGATACGGCCTTTGCTCCAATGCGGTAACCGGCATCAAAGCACAGAAGCACCGCATTGTGATCCCGCGGGCGCACGACTGCATCACACTCTTTTTGGGGTCCAAAGAAAAGTATGCGCAGTATTTCCGTGAGATCCCGGGGTGTTACTGGTATTCGGCAGACTGGATCGATAACTCCACGATGCCGGGGCCGGAACGGCACGCCCTGATGGTGCGCTACTTTGAAGACCAGGGATATGATGAAGAAACGATTGAGTATCTGATGGAATCTTTGAACGGGCTGAAGAACTATCATAATTGTGCCTATATCAAACTGCCATTTTTCGATAAAGAAAAATACCGCAAGGTCACGCAGGAGGCAGCAGACTATTACGGCTGGCAGTATCATGAGATTGAGGGAAGCTTAAGCCTTCTGGAGAGAATGATCGCCGGTGAGTGGAACGAGGAAGACTTTTTGATTTTGGAACCTGGTGAGAGTGCGTTCGCTACCAGTGATGAAGATATAATAGGGAAATATGAGGTAACAAAGGAGTAATCATGAACGAAGTAAAAAGAGATTTTGGAACAAACGAGCAGATGTCACCGCTGGAAAAAGCCATCCGTACCCGCCGGAGCGTTAGAACGTTTGATGGCAAAACACTTTGGAAAGCAGACCAGGAAAAAATAGAGCAGTATATTGCCAACATGGATGATCCGTTTGGCATCAAGATTGAATACAGCTTTTTGCCATCCAAAGAATACGGGCTGACCAGTCCGGTCCTGGCAGGGGAAGATATCTATCTGGCTGGCAAAGTGAAAAAAGGAAAATTTGCCGACGTGGCGTTTGGATACAGCCTGGAGGAGATCGTACTTTTTGCCGAGCAGGAGCGGATCGGAACCGTGTGGCTGGCAGGAACCATGAACCGGAATATGTTTGAGAAGGCCATGGATCTGCAGGACGATGAGATCATGCCGGCAGTTACGCCGCTGGGATATATTGCAGGTAAAAAATCACTGAAGGAAACCATGATGCGAAAAGGCGTCAAAGCTGACAGCCGCTATGCCTTTTCCGATCTGTTCTTCCAGAATGATTTCAATACACCGCTTGCCGATGACGGCGGCAAGATCTGCAAGGCTCTGGAGATGGTCAGACTTGCGCCATCGGCAGTGAACAAGCAGCCATGGAGAGCCGTTGTCTGCGGTGATACGGTTCATTTTTATGAGCACAAAGACAAAGGGTACGATCAGGGAGAGAACGGCGATCTGCAGAAAGTGGACGTTGGCATTGGTCTGGCCCATTTTGTGCTGATGGCAAGAGAAGAAGGATTATCCGGAACCATTAAGGAAGCAGATCCGGGTATTGAGCTCCCGGCTGATACGGAGTATGTGATCTCCTGGGTTGCGGAATAGAAGGAGGAAT
>JAZNHY010000165.1:0-6772 GCA_045577235.1 Lachnospiraceae bacterium | reverse complement strand
GTAATGACAGTCTTTGGAAAGATGGTAAACCGTTCCGTATTCTGTCACATAAACTGTTTTTGCATCCTGCTCGTTAGATTCTTTTCCTCCAGCCTGTTTTCTTAATTCCCGCCCAACCCAGGTGTGGCTTCGGCATCTTTGGGAAAGTTTGATCTGATCCATATTTCCCGGCAGAAACGGGATGCGGTAATTATAATGGGCAATGATATCCAGAATGCCTTCCTGCTCATCATAGCTGGAATGATAGGTATAAAATCCTCCCGTTCCACCCTGTATTTTTGAACTGTCGATTTTCTTCGACAAATCATTTTTCAGGATACTGGTCTTGATCACCAGAGGATTCAGCCCTGCTGCCAGAAGGCCTTTAGTCTCTGCATCTACCTCTTCATTCTCTATTGTCAGACCATCCATGCGTTCTATCAGATATGCCTGCTTTCCCATACTACGGGCGGTTTCCTCCATACGCAGCTGAATATCCGACTGCAGAAAGATGATCATTAAAAAATAGAAGACCGCGATGACAAAAAACAGGAAGATTGGCAAAGACAGGGCCGCTTCTATGGTCAGACTGGCTTTCTTTTTTAAGGCGGCAGGAAATGCTCTCTCTTTACAGCTTTGCGGAGATTTGCTTACAACGGGGGTGTCATTCAATTTGTTCTTTTTCCAGACTAATTTCATATTTCCGTTTTTCCTGTAAATAAAGAGCATTTCATGCCGTCCTAATACTGGTATTCCTGCTCGTAGTGAAAAAGATATCTGCCTTTGTGAACTCTTAGTATCCTGCCTGCCGGCGGGAGCGTCGGAAACAGGATGTTCGCAACGTATTCTGTACGTACCGTGACGGCGGCGATGGAATCTTTAAATCGGAAATTCTCATTTTCATTCGCGCACATATTGGCCTGCAGAATATCCATTGTCCGGAAATATTGTTTTTTCCGGTTCTGCATCAGTAAAAGCACCCGCAAATAATCTTCATATGTCAAACCCTGCTTACAGTCTTTTCCGACAATCATTTCTTCCGAAAAATTCTTGATCCCTTCCAGAGACAGATTCCAGTCATCTCCTTTTTTCAGGATAGGAACCTTCTTTCCTTCCAAAAGGGCTTTCACGTCTGTTAAGCTTTCTGCTGCTGACCAGGCGCTGATAATCAACAGCTGCATGATCTTGATCAGGATTGGCTGTCCGGTAAACCCGATGATTCCGGATGCCAGTGCATATGTCTCGGATCTTTTTTCTCCATCCTGCAGCAGACTGATCAGATTCAATCCGCTTCTGATCAAAACAATTTTCCCTAAAACGGAGGACAGATTGTCTTTATCTGCTTTTTTCCCGCCCAGAACGTACTCTGCCTCATAATCCAGAACGCTGTTTTCTTTCTTTTCCCGGTAATTGCCAAGATGCTCCAGGATATATTCCGTAAAGAGTGCCTTGTTGGCGGCCAGATTCAAAAGGCTTTCTTTCTCTTCCTCAGTTTCTTCCACTGCAACTTTTCCAACAGTAATGGAGGGGAAAGACGCCTGGTCCGTTTCTTTTTCCGATACCTCTCCAGCCAGAAACCCAAGAAAACCGGAAGACAAGATCTCATTGATGGCGTCGAGAAAGCCATCATCTTCCTGCGCTGTTTGCTCCATATTTAAAGCCACGCTTAAAGCGCCCAGATCGAAATCGGAAAACCGGTCCCGATAAAAAGCAGTTTGCTTTTTATATTCCGAAAGATTTTCTTCTGACAAAGGCGTCTGGGCGAATGCACAAAACTGTTCTAATCCGTCCAGCTTGGAAAGATACGAATTGACCGTTGTTTCGTTTTCTATGACGTGGTAGTAATCGGCATTCGTATCTGCACTTTTGGTTTTGATATCATTTACTTCTTCTTTGATAACGTTATAGATTTCTTTATCATAGCTTTCTTTCTTCTCTTCTAATTCCTCTTCGATCTCATCCACCTTCACCTTTGCTTCCGCAACGCTTTCATAATACTTTTTGGTTTCCTTGTTTATATCCGTCAGGCACTCGGAAATCTCTTTTCCTGTTTTCCGCAGATCGTTCACACGGCGTGAAAAATCGGCCTGTACATCTGTATTTTCATCATACTGGTCCAGGAGTTTTTCCAATTCATTGAAGAGTCCTTTGGGATCTGCTGCCAGATCTTTTGCCTTCTGAATCTTTTTTTGAATATTGGAAACATGGTCTTCCACTTTAATAAATATTTTTTTGTAATCCTGGATCCGGTCCATAAAATGCTGGATATGCTCGCTCTGTTCAAAAAAAGACGTATGTTCTAACAGCTTTTCCACTGCTTCTTCGGCCAAATGGTATTTCATATAGGACTCCACCTGTTTTGCAAAAACTTCTCCATTCTGATCGGTTGCCCAGGTAATCTCGCTGCACTCCGTCTGTACATGCTGCATACCATAAAGCGTGATATCATTCCTGGCTTCGGTTCCGTCAAGCGATAAGTTTTGTGTCACATATCCATTAAACTTCTCTGTAAACTCTGCTTCATCGCACCACAAAAACATAACGCCGTAATCAGAAAACAGCGGTTCTGCAAATTCAGCAAAGCAGGAATCTGCGGCCATATAGGTAATACTGCGCAGACGGGCATTCATGGCGCTTACCCGGCCGGATTCGATCAAAGTACAAATAAGCGCCATGACTAAAACCAGCATCAGTGTCAGATAAATCGTTATGCTGGATCTGCATTTTCTTTTAATTACTTTTCGCAACAAATGCCCTTGTTTCATTCCGGTCGCCACACCTTTTTAAATCGTATTGACTTGATTGGAAATATTGGAAAAAATAGACTTCGCGATACCCACGATCTGTTCTTTAAAAATAATGACAAGTCCCACCAGAACAAGCAGGATCAGAATAACTTCCACTACACCTACACCATCTTCACTGCTGAAAAACTTTCCTGCTTTCTCTGCAAAAAAAGCTTCTATTCGGCCATACATTCTCATTAACATATTTCTTTCCTCCTTTTCCTTTTTGTGTGTTATATATTCATCGACATCAAAGCCGGAACCGCAATAATAACAATCACTACCAGCAGCATCAGAACCATCGGCACCAACAGCTTTGTGCTGGCTTCTTCTCCTTTTTTTCTTGCAAGTTTTTTCCTCTCTTCCAAAGACTCTTCCACTTCCTCCTGAAGGCTCTGTTTCATACCCTTAGTTCCTTTGGAGAGGTTTTGCTCCAGCAGATTCCCCAATTTGATATAGGAATGCAGACCGCACCGCTTCCCAAACTGGCGATATGCTTCTTTTTCACTGACGCCGCTGCTGATTTTTTCCAAAACCAGTTTCATTTCCCGGTAGGCATAGCGTTCCTCACCCTTTTTTTCCTGTTCTGTTACGATCTTTTCCCAGGCTTTGTAAATACTTAACCCTGCTTCATATAAAAGGCTCATCTTGGAAACGATCTCTGAAAAGTCCAATGTCATCTGCGCTTTTCTTTTCTTCACGGTTTCTTCCAACCCTTTATCTAATCCAATCAGAACAGCTGCAATTAATACCGCTCCCAGGATCAGAAACACTATTTCATTGTGTTCTTGTCTTGTTTTAAATGTGATATCTTCTCCATTTACTTTTGTTGGAAGAACAACCTTTCTTTCATATTCACTGTTTGACTGCTCAATCTTTTCCGTTATTTCCCGGATCAATTTATCCTGCTCGCTTTCATCAGGCGCATGTAAAACAATAGGAATTACATATGTTTTCTGTATATCTCCCAGCGAAAGAGTTGCGAAAAGCTGAAGAAGACACGGTTCGTTATCCACAATATCCACCGAGATTTCCCCATTGTAATTAAGCTTTTTGGGGTCTTCGATCTCCCAGAAGATCTGAATGCCCTTGTAATTGGAGATAAAACGAATGGGGCGGGTGATGGTTTCTGTATTCTCATTTTCCCCTAAGATCTCTTTTGTAATCCCTTCCATACTTTCGTCCATTTTGGTAAGGATTTCTTCTTCTGTCAGCTTCACTTCTCCAACTGACAGATCGATCTCTTCTGCTTTTCCCTGATATTCCACTTCCACTGGATAGCTGGCCGCCCCTTTTCCATAAGGATTGCGCTCCACCTCCGTTAAAAACGTGCTGCGGCTGCGGACAAAACAGACGATGCATCCTAATAGGCTGACTGCAGTCAGGATCGCCAGAACTGCCGCAGTTTTTTTGATGTAGAACAGAGATAATTCCCCATCTACATTTTCTTTTACATAAATGCTTTTCAGCAGTCGTTTTGTTTTGGAGTCTTTTCTTCCGGGATTCAGTTTTTGCAGAAGTGCATAGATCCTTGCTGCAAAGGGATAGAAAAAAAGCAGTGAGTGTTCTTTTTGATTGAAGATAGAAAAGATCGGTTTATCTTTGATGCGAAATAGAAGAGTAAAGAATAAAAGAACTATTAAAGATCCTCCGTAGACATAAATCATATTACACCTCAATATCCATGATTTTTCGTGACAGGAAATACGCAAAGACATAAATGATCAGACAAATACTCATGATAACAACACCTTTGAGATTTCCGTAAAGCGGCGTGAGCATTCCTCCAGATGTCAGCTCAATATAAAGAATGATCAGAAGCGGCATGAGTGACATGATGTTTTGCTCTAACTTTTTGGAACTGATCAGAACCTGTATCTCGTTTTTCGTATCGATCTTTGCGGCGATGTCTTCTGCCGTTCTATGAATGATTTCCACCATATCACCTCCCGTTCTTTTCGCTATTTTGAAAACAGAGGAAAAGGTTTCAATATCATCCACTTTGGTCCGCTGTGCAAACTCATCAAAAATGTTTTCCATCGGAATTCCAAGAGTGATCTGATTGACCATGATCTGCAGTTCGCGCGTGATCGGCGCATCCGCTCCATATACCACTTGCATTTCTCTGTAGCTTTCCGACAAAGCATTTTCTGCTGATAATCCCGCACGCAAAGAGGATGCCATGGCAGCAAGCGCATCTTTAAACTCACTGTTTATTCTTTCTTTGTATTTCCGTAACAATTCTTTTTTATAGTACTGGTGATAAAAAACCACACAGATCGGGAGGATCAGAAGAATATAAACGGAACGAAAAAACAAATACAAAACCAGCAGGAACAACAGATCCGTCAGAACTTCTTTTGCTCGATCGGTCCCCGTTATCTTCATGCTGACAGGTATGTCTGTTTTAAAAAACTTCTTCAAAGATGCCACTGTAAATTCCCTTTCCTCTGTTCTTCAAACGATTTCCGGTCCACTCCAACAGCCCTTGTTTTTTCCCTGCTGAGATTTCTTCTCTGTTATGTTCCTGATATTTGAAAAGCGGGCTCAGATGGATACTTCCGTCCTCATACCCTAATACTTCCGTAATCTCCAGCACTTTTCTGCTTCCGTCTTTCATTCTTCCCAGATGAACCATAACATCCAACGCGGATGCTATTTGGCTGCGGATTGCAGGCAAAGGCATTTCCGTTCCCATCAGAACCATCGTTTCAAGTCTGGTAAGCATATCCGCAGGCGAATTTCCATGACCGGTGGAAAGACTGCCATCATGTCTTGGATTCCCATCTTGACAACATATATAGCAAGGTATTTCTAACTTCCTTCTCCTTTGAAAAATCCATATCTTCCAGAGGAAATCCTAATAAAACAGCGGTTGTGATCATCCGCTGTTATTTGATGACTGATTAGCAGAAAGGAGATGAGAAGTAATGGCTGTATTAAAAAATAAAACGCAGAGGAATTTTACGATGATTAGCAACAATATCCTGCGAGATAAAGAACTTTCAATGAAAGACCGGGGTGTATTATGTACAATCTGTAGTCTTCCGGATGGATGGGATTTCAGCATCGCCGGTTTAAGTGCCATTGTTCCGGATGGCATAGATGCCATAAGACAATCTGTTTTCCATTTAGAAGAATATGGATATATCGAAAGAACCAAAACCAGAGGCTCGGACGGGAAATTTATCAGCGAAATTGAAGTTTTTTCAGAAAGAAGAACTCCAAAAAACACGCCATGTGGGAATAGCCGTGACGGAAAATCCAACACGGTAAATCCGTCACGGAGAAACCGTCACGGATCTTCCGTGACGGAAAACCCAGCGGAATATAATACTGATAATATAAAACGGACTATTAATACTGATAATAATAAATCCATCATTCATACAGCAGAAGAATCCTCGATTGACAGAAGGAAGGAAATCAGCGCCTATAAAGAATTAATCGCAGAAAACATCAAACTGGACTGGCTCCTGGATGTCGCAGGCAGACAAAGTGAAGCGGAAACCACAATGGTTAATGAAATCTATGACGTTATCTGTGACATGGTTTGCTACCCACGAGAATCGGTTGTTATAAAAAACACTACTTATCCTTGGGAAGTTGTCAAAAGCCAATTCCTTAAATTACGGTATGAGCATATTGCTGATATCCTTAACCGGTTGGTCGACAAAGATCTTGGAATAAAAAATATGTCGAGTTATCTGATCTCAACATTATATTCCGCCAGTCTGGTTGGAACCATCGAGGCCCAAGCAAATCTTCACGATGATTATCTGAAGTTCCTGCGGGGTAATCCATATTAATCAGAGCCGCAAAAACATGATCATCTGCTTTGTCGGGCAGTTCTCGACCTTACGGCCGAGGTGCTTCACCAGACAATAAACCACCGCTCTTCGCGGTGTTTTTTGTCTTACCGTTTGGCTTCCGCTTGAACGCTGCACGGCTTCAAACAGTCCACCGGACTGTTCTTGCCTCTCCGCTCCGGTCAGCCGATCACTGCA
>JAZNHY010000164.1:0-2707 GCA_045577235.1 Lachnospiraceae bacterium | reverse complement strand
TGGCACCATATTCAAACCGTGCGAATCCAGGACCATACGCGCGGCCTGCTCACCGGTGATGCCCTTTTTTGTCATCACGGCCCCATATTTCGTATAGCGGCTGCTGACCAGTGCCTGCATGGCGATCGCAAAGATCATAGCAGGGATCACCAGTGCTAAATACATCCAGTCAAAGTACATTTTGGAATCCTCCTCTTTAAGAAAAGTGTAGAATTCTTTTTGTAAAAAGTCAATCCGGCGTGCCGTTGTCAAGGAAAAACCCTTGTGCTAAAATCGTTTTCAAATGAATTAATAGAAAAAAGCAAGATAAAAACACCGGAAAAGGCGTTTTGAAAGGACCATATGATACAGCTAAAAGAAATCCAAAAAATAAGAGAATAACTTGCGAAAATAAAGCTATTGGCATTGGATCTGGACGGAACGGTCTTAACGGATGAAAAACATGTAACAGAACGTATGGCAGCAGCACTTCTTGCAGCGGTGGATGCAGGGCTGGTCACGGTTTATGTGACGGGGCGCCCTTTGACGGGCATTCCGGATGAATTGATGGCAATTCCGCACATCCGTTATGCCATTACCTCCAATGGTGCTGTCACAACCGACTTGCAGACAAAAGAGCGGCTGCGCGGCGCCTACCTGGATGATCAGGATGCCAAAGAGATCGCAAAGATCCCTATGGAACGGAATCTGATCCACAGTGTGTTTGTGGATGGCATCGGCTATTGTGAGCAGAAATATTTCAAGGATCAGTGGGCGCTCTATATGGGTACCAAGCATGAGGTATATATCCGTAAGAGCCGCAAAGGGACAGACAGTATTGACGACCTGATCGATCAGGCTGCTGTCGGTGCGGAAAATATCTGGTTCATGTCGCATAGCAAAGAAGAGAGGGACGAACTGGACCAGCTGATCCACAGCCGCTGGAAGGTGCAGACGGTCTTAACGGCCAGCACGGATGTGGAGGTCGGATCCCCTATGGCGGACAAGGGCCTGGCGTTAGAAGATCTGGCATCTGGACTGGGGATCGGAAAAGAAGAAATCTTAGCCATTGGGGATAACGAAAATGATCTGGGCATGCTTAGGTCATCCGGAATCACTGTGGCAATGGGAAACGCTACCGACAATGTAAAGAAAATGGCCATGATCCTGACCGATACAAATAAAGAAGACGGCGCAGCCAAAATGATCGAGGAGATCCTGCGAAGCAGGAAAGGATAATAAGAATGAAAGAGTATAGTGAGATTGCAAAAGAACTGGAGAAAATAGCCGCAGAGAATGGTTATAACGAAGAAGCAAATTATGAAGGCGTCCGCGAAAACATTGCGGAAGCATTGCGCCTTTATCTGGAGGCAATGTTCCCTGCCTACTGCGAGCATCTGGAATGTGAGTGCATGGAAGGAGATGCGCGCGTTGAAAATCTGCGGCAGGGAAGTGACCATTTATTTGCAGCCATGCGCCATATCGTTTCTGAAGAGGAAGCCAGAAAAACCGTAAATGAATTATGTGACCTTATTCCGGGTATTTATCAATATCTGCTCTCTGACGTCCAGGCAGGATATGAAGGAGACCCGGCCGCAGGATCGGTGGACGAGGTGATCCTGGCATATCCGGCATTCCTTGCCATTGGCTCTTACCGTATCGCGCATGAGTTATATAAGATGGGACATAAACTGCCAGCAAGACTTATGTCAGAGTTTGCACACAGCCGGACCGGTATTGATATCCATCCGGGTGCCCAGATCGGGAAACATTTCTTTATAGACCACGGTACAGGCGTAGTCATTGGTGAGACAACTGTGATCGGGGATAATGTAAAACTTTACCAGCATGTGACACTCGGCGCAAAAAGCTTTGCGGTTGAAGATGACGGTACGCTGGTAAAAGGGATTAAGAGACATCCGAATATCGGAAATAATGTTGTGATCTACGCAGGCGCAACGATCTTAGGCGGCGATGTCTTCATTGGCGATGACTGTGTGATCGGCGGTAACGTCTGGCTGACGCACTCCGTTCCTGCCGGACAAACGGTTTATTATAAAGAGGTCTGAATATGATTTATTATGTAGACTGCCATGCCGCACCGGGAGGGGACGGCAGCAAGGAACACCCTTTTGATAAAATCCAGCTGGCAGCAGACAGGGCGACAGCCGGCGATGAAGTAAAAGTCTTACCGGGTATTTACCGGGAAGACGTCAGTCCGGTCAACGCGGGTACAGCAGAGCAGCCAATCCTTTATTCTTCTGTAGAGCCGCGCGGAGCAGTGATCACTGGCGCAGAAATCGTGGATAATTGGGACCGTTATGAGGGAGATGTGTGGAAAACCACAGTTTCCAATACTCTTTTCAGACAGAGAAATCCATATACAACCCGTGTGTTCGGAGATTGGCTGGAGCAATGCGTTACGGCACATACCGGAGACGTTTTTCTGAACGGCAAATCCCTATATGAAAAAGAAACGCTGGAAGAGGTTTTACATCCGGCGTTTGATGACGCGTCCTGGGACCGGGATTTTACAAAGCACACCTGGTATACCTGCCAGGATGAAGAAAAAGATGAAACGATCCTTTTTGCCAACTTCCAGGGCAAAGATCCAAATAAAGAATGTGTTGAGATCACCGTACGGCCGCACTGCTTTTATCCGGAAAGAGAGCATGTAAACTATATTACGCTTCGCGGCTTTACTGTAAAGCAGGCAGCCACACAATGG
>JAZNHY010000163.1:0-5441 GCA_045577235.1 Lachnospiraceae bacterium | reverse complement strand
TAAAATGATATTGATGACAGCTGCCGTTGCAATAAAAATGAACGGATGTCTGGAATCGCCCAGTCCACGCAAAATAGCACTGACAGCGTTATAGCCAAAGATAAAGATCATGCCGGCAATCGTCGTGGTGCAGTATGCCAGAGCTTCCTCATAGCTTGCCGCAGGCGTATTCATCACATCAAGGAGCTGATGCCTGAGAAGAAGGCCGCCTGTTGTAAAGACAACGGCACAGATCAGAAGAAAGATGGATAACGTGCCGATAACTTTGCCGACTTTTTCTTTTTGTCCTGCTCCGACAAACTGGGAAATGATGATGGATGCGGCAGCAGAAAAGCCCATGACAAGCATGGTAAAGAAATGCGAAATATCTCCGCCGATGGTGACACCTGAAATACCAACATTACCGATCACATGACCAACAACGATCATGTCCACCATGTTGTAGACCATCTGGAGTAAGTTCGCGAAAAACAGCGGCATCGAAAAGACGACCAGCTGTTTCCAGATATTTCCTGATGTAAAATCTGTGATCAAGCCCTTCTTCATAGTGTCTTTATTATACTACTGCATCCGCATGATGGCGCACTTTTTTTACAAAAATAAAAAGCCGCAGCTCTTCAATAGAAAAACCACGACTCTTACTCGGGGTGACAGGATTCGAACCTGCGGCCTCTTGATCCCAAATCAAGCGCTCTAGCCAAACTGAGCCACACCCCGTCTGATGTTGCCCCCTCGTTTCACTCGGCGGCAAAGCACGAAAGTCATTATATATGAAGGCATTTTCGATGTCAATTGTTTTCAGTCATTCTCCAGCTTTTTTAATGCGGAAACGACCTGCTGCAGCGCCTTGCCCCTGTGGCTCACCTTATTTTTGGCCTCCGGTG
Organism: Lachnospiraceae bacterium; assembly: GCA_045577235.1. GTDB lineage: Bacteria > Bacillota > Clostridia > Lachnospirales > Lachnospiraceae > RGIG5612. Next base: position 4,557 of record JAZNHY010000163.1, on the reverse strand, counting down.
ACATTTCTGCAGAAGTCATATTCTCTTCCGGCACAAAAAAGATCGGATCATAGCCAAATCCGTTTTCGCCGGCTATCTCATAAGCGATCCGTCCTTCAAACACTCCCCGAAACACCTGCGTTTCTTTCTTTACTCCGTCTTTTTCCGGAAAAGCCAGGGCCATCGCGCAGACAAATTGTGCGCCGCGTTTCTCTTCCGGAACATCTTTCAACGCATCCAGGATCGCACGGTTCTTCGTTGTATAATCAGTATCTTCTCCCATAAAGCGGGAAGAATAAACACCTGGCGCACCATCCATCGCATCGATCATAAGACCACTGTCATCTGCCAGGACCATCTGTCCAGTCAGGTCGCGGATCGTTTCCGCCTTAATAACAGCGTTCTCTTCAAACGTCGTGCCATTCTCATCGATGTCTGCTTTTATGCCGGCATCTTTCATGGAAAGGATGGTAAAAGAAGTCCCCTCCAGCATTTCCCGGATCTCCCGGACTTTATTCTGATTGCCAGTCGCCATGATCAGCTGCATCATCTATCGCTCCTTTGTAAATGCTTTCAGGCAGACATTACAGTTTGAACTATCCTGTGTACGCTCCCAGTGTGTGCCTGTATTGCTGATGTAACTTTCTTTGCCTTCTGTGATGACCGTCCCTGTCCGCATATCTTCCGCATTCATTTCCATTGCGATCGGATGCGTGCTTCCCGGTGTATTGATCTCCACGATCACCGCAAACCGTTGTCCAGCCTGCAGAGAAACTTTGTTTTTTAATTTCACCGTATAATAGCCGGTATCCTGCAGAAATCCCTGCGCCACCGGTTCTCCGTAAATGGTGATGTCGCCCTCTTCCTTTGTCTTTGTATCCACATAAACTTTATAAGTCGTATCCGGTCCCGTCGCATAAAAGCTGACAGCACACAGATCCTCATTTCCATTAGACGTATACGCATTGGCAAAAAAGGCACGGTTCTTGTTATAGCCCACACGTCCGATCCATCCACAGTCATCATACTGATAGATGTCATCATAATTATCTGCGTCTTCGATGCGCGTATAAACTTCACTGCAGGTGCCGATGACTGCATCATCATAAGAAATATAGAAAACGCCATCCTCACCAAACCGGTTGCCCCAGCTGTTCTGACAGATAAATGCACCATCCTGCGCTGCTCCGGTCGGGAAATTGTATGCCGGATAAGAATCATCCCAGCCTATGATCACGATCTCATGATTTGGCTGTGTATCCGTAGGATAGCAGTATGCATTTGCCTGCGCATTGTAGTACCGGTCATCGATCGTACTCTCATCCAGAAGAGCCATATAGACGGAACTTTCCACAGCGCCGTATTTGAAGATCATCTTTTTGATGGTCTCGTAATCTTTACTTTCGATCATCCGCACTTCCTGCACATGCTTCACAGCAGAAAGAGCCGGATCACTTTCTCCGTCTCCATACGGATCCTCTGCTTCATTCACAGGACCTTTCCAGGAAGACAGATAAGCCAGTGCCATAATATAGTCACCGCCTTCTTCCGGCTCCAGTCCAAAGCCGCTGTGGTACAGCAGATGGTCTTCGGAAAAATCAGTGTACTCCATTGGCATGAGCGTGCTTTCCACGGCGCTTAATGCCGCAAATGCCCAGCAGGCTCCCAGGCTGGCCTGATCTTTCACATAGGTCAGGCGGTCTCTTTCGATCAGATTATAATAAGCAGGCAGATCCAATGTATCTGCGCCGCGGATAAACTCCGCCTGCAAAGCTTTTGTGTTCCAGTTGTATGTATAATGAAATCCTTTTTCTACGACTTCCGCAGGAATATAAACGGTATCGTTTTTAGCAACAGCCGCCTCCTGCAGTATGATCTCCTCTCCGTCCAGATTCACGACCGGATCATTCAGGAAAAGAGAGATCTGATCATTTCCTTTTTCGATCAGCAGCTGGGAATCATTATACAAACTGACTGCACAGTCAAATGCCTCCCGCATTCCATTTTCAGAAAACATCATGTTCATGGAGTCGCTCATATACATCTCGTCCAGGATCATGGATGGAAGAGCCTCTCCGTCCACCAGTATTTCCGGCTGCTTTTCGTTCACATAACTAGCCAGTGCAACTCTCCAGACCTGATTGGTCTCCACGGAAGAACGGGACTTTGCCACATAATCGGACTCTTTAAAAAGCCCGATCCCTATGACAACGGCGATCGCGCAGATAAACGTTATGATGATGGAAATAAAAACTTTCTTCATCTTGGCTTTGGTCCCATGTACTGGTAAAAGTATGTTTTGATCATACCATTATAAATCTTGCGGTTTTTGGTGGCTTTGCCGCCAAAATACTTTTGTGCATCCTCATAAGAGGTAATGAAGAATGCCGACCAGCTGTCTAAAGCACGGAAGCGCTCTCCAAAGGTGCGGTAAAGTTCCGGGAGATTCTTTTTTTCCTCCAGACGCTCTCCGTATGGCGGGTTGGTGATCAGAAATCCATATTTTTTCGGATGAGAAAGATCCTTCACATCCCGCTGCTGGAAATGAATATACTTGTCAACGCCTGCCAGTTTTGCATTATGTCTGGCAACCTTAATGACCTGCGGGTCGATGTCATAGCCCTGAATATCCATCTCGTCCGGAAGATCGATCAGATCATTCGCTTCATCGATGGCATTGTACCATACTTTCTTTGATAAAAGATTCTTCCAGTCCTGGCTTAAAAAGTCCCGGTTCATACCTGGTGCCATCTTACAGGCCATCATCGCGGCTTCAATAGGAAACGTGCCGCTGCCACAGAACGGGTCTACTAAGATGCGGTCCTTTTTCCACGGCGTCAATGCGATCAGTGCACTTGCCAGTGTTTCCGAGATTGGTGCTTTGGATGCCAGCGCCCGGTAGCCTCTCTTATGCAGAGATTCTCCCGTGGAATCGATCGTGACCAGGACATTGTCTTTATGAATGAAGACCCTAAGCGGATACTCTGCTCCGCTTTCTTCAAACCATTCTTTATGATAAGTTTGTTTCAAACGTTCCACTATGGCTTTCTTCACGATCCGCTGGATGTCAGAGGGGCTGAACAGTTTGGATGAAACAGAAGATGCTTTCTTGACCCAGAACTTACCATCCACAGGGAGATATTTTTCCCATGGAAGTGCCTTGGTATTTTCAAACAATTCATCAAAGGTGCCTGCCGCAAACTCGCCGACTTTTAACAACACTCGCTCGCAGCTGCGCAGAAAGATGTTGGCACGTGCCAGGCCATCTTCCTCTGCAAAGAAGAAGACTCTTCCATCTTCTACTTTTGCGATCTCATAACCCAGATCCAGGATCTCTTTTTTCAGAACGGCTTCCAGGCCAAAATGACACGGTGCCACTAATTCTAATATCATTTTTTATCCTCTAATTAACCTGAAACATCCTTTTCCACTCAGCATACAGAATTAGAATATCTGTTTTAGGCAGAACTGCTTGCTTTTTCAATACGCGGCCGATAAACTGAATTTGGATGACAAAAGTCATTCAAATAATAACCCCTTATTATTTATTTATACTCCCCTCAAAAAGCCGGCTTACCAGTCGGCTTTTTGCCTTTGTCCCCGACCGAAGGTCAAGGGAACCAAAGCGGCTTAGAGCTTTTAAGCCTTTTAGAAAAAAGGCCGCTAACGGCGGCCAAAAGATCTGATCAGGAATACAACTCCGACAACAATTGCCACGATCAGGAAAATGGAACCGAAATTCCGGATGCTGAATCGAACCAGAGAAATGACCAAAAGAATGGCCAGCACCACAATGATGCCAAGGATCACAAAGACTCCTCCGCATCCTGCTCCTCCCTGCAAGGGTGAACCTCCCTGTGTATTGCTTCTCTGCGCACCACTTCTGTAGGCACCTTCGTTCTGACCGGAGTAGGTGCCGTCTTCTCTGTAAGTTCCGCCGTTTCCACTGTTCCCGGGACTCTTTCCAAAAATACCGGAATTGATTCCGTCGGAATCATCGTACGTATCCGTACTGGTGCGGTATGGTCCATCATAACCAGCTTCTTCCGCAGCCCGGTTTGTGGAATCGATCAAGGTCTTCGCGATCAGACGCGGGTCCCCTAATTCTTCCACGATACTCTCTTCACTTGCTCCGTTCCCCATCTGGCCGGAGATATAGGCTTCATAATAACTGATCTGCGATACTTGTTCGCTGGTTGGGATCTGTCCCGTCAGCTGTCCGCGCAGTATCGATAAAAATTCGTTTTTACTCATGTTTTGTCCTTTAAAATACCCTGATAAAACATCAGCCCTCCAAAATACCTGGAGGGCTGTCCGTGCATTAGAGGATTCGAACCCCCGACCTTCTGGTCCGTAGCCAGACGCTCTATCCAGCTGAGCTAAATGCACACATCACGCAAAGGCTATTCTACAACCGCACGTTCTGATTTGTCAACCTCTTAACTCGATTCGTGGAACGCCTTTGTTTTCTATGTAATCTTTGGTGATGATAACGGTTCCAATACTGTCATCCTTTGGAATCTCATACATGATATCCAGCATGATCTCCTCGATGATCGACCGCAGACCTCTGGCACC
>JAZNHY010000162.1:0-1861 GCA_045577235.1 Lachnospiraceae bacterium | reverse complement strand
TATCAGCGCCATGGAAAGCCTGGGGATCCTGGATCTCAAAAAACAATCCTTTATGGAACTTTCCGGCGGGCAGCAGCAGCGCGTACTTCTGGCAAGAGCACTTTGTGCAACAGAGGATATCCTGTTTCTGGATGAGCCGGTTGCGGGGCTGGATCCAAAAGTCACGCTGGAGATGTATGAAATGATCCGCACGCTGAACGAGATCGGCATCACCATTGTGATGATCTCACACGATATCGAGGCAGCGCTGGAATATTCAAATCATATCCTGCATCTGAATAAAGATGTGGATTTCTTCGGGACGACCGAGGAGTATAAAAAGACGGAATTGTGTGAGCATTATCTGTGCCACATCCCGGATCACCTGCATCATGACGATGACTGTGAGATCTGCAATGAAAGGAGGGAGCATGATCAGGATCATAGCTGAAATGCTTTCCTATCCGTTTCTTGTGCGCGCACTCATCTGCGGTGTGCTGCTTTCTGTCTGCGCCTCACTTTTAGGTGTCAGCCTGGTGCTGAAACGCTATTCCATGATCGGTGACGGACTGAGCCATGTAGGTTTTGGCGCACTGGCGATTGCGACCGCCTTTCATTGGGCACCGCTGGCGGTTTCCATTCCGGTGGTTGTGGCAGCAGCTTTTCTGTTATTAAGACTGAACGAGAATACAAAGATCAAAGGAGATGCAGCTATTGCATTGATCTCCACCGGAGCGCTGGCGATAGGCATCCTGGTCGTTTCCCTGACCACGGGGGTCAATATCGATATCTATAATTATATGTTCGGCAGTGTGCTGGCCATCGATAAGACGAGCTTCTTTGTATCTATCGGAGCCTGTGCGGTGATCATTGTTCTGTTCCTTTTGTTTTATAATCGGATCTTTGCAGTTACCTTTGATGAGGACTTTACCCGCGCCACCCAGGCAAGATCAAGCGGGATCCATATCCTGATCGCACTGCTGACGGCGGTGGTCATTGTGCTGGGGATGCGGCTGATGGGAGCGCTTCTGATCTCCGCACTGATCATCTTCCCGGCCCTGACTTCCATGCGGGTATTTAAGAGCTATAAAAAAGTTACCGTCAGTGCCGCCATTCTGTCGGCTGTCTGCTTTGTGATCGGAATCTTCTGTTCTTATACGATCTCCATTCCGGTGGGCGCGACGGTCGTTGTGATCAATATCATTGCATTTCTGATCTTCTTCCTGATCGGAAAGATCCGGATCCGCAAGCAACGGTGAACAGGCGGAAAGCGAATAACCTGAAAGGATAATAGAATGCTCAGAGTTTACTTGTTACATACAGATGAATTGAAAGATCTTGCAGCCAACGAGGATCTCTTTTCCGCGCAGCGCAAAGAGAAGATTCAAAAACTGAAACATGAAGATGATAAGCAGCTTTCCAAAGGCGTAGAACTGCTTTTGATGTATGGGTTAAAACAGATCGATCCGTCGGTCCATTTCCCACTTTCCATCAAGGAAGAGGAGTCCGGCAATTTGTTATTGGAAAACCAGCTGGATCCGCCGGTCTTTTTCAATTTGTCTCATGCAAAAGAATATGCAGCCTGTGCCATCGCAGATAAACCGGTCGGCATTGATGTGGAATGTGTTAAGACCAGAGAAGTGCAGCACATGGATAGGATCCTGCATCCCCAGGAAGTGATGATCCAGGGATTTATCACCAATCCGGAGGAAAAGAAAAAATTCTTTTATGAGTGCTGGGTCACAAAAGAAAGCTATCTGAAGAATCTTGGATGCGGGCTGACAGTCCGTCCAAATGAATTTGCCATTAATGAGGACAAACTGGAAACAGAAAAGAACGAGCTGGAAAGCCGCTATGTCCATATTTATAAAGCGGGCGAGAT